>NZ_DBGS01000122.1:0-3647 GCF_002295455.1 Thalassospira sp. UBA848
TGAAATAATTGTCCATCCAGCGTAACAAATGATGCTCGTCCGGGCGGGTGGCAAAACTCAGTGGCCAACGTTTCGGTGCCCCGTCGAGTATCTTGAAATCCGAGTATTCGACCATATAACCTGCTGCCGATGCGATGTCGTTGATACCAGCGTCGGCGCGGTCGGCTGCAACTGCCTGTGCCACTGCCGGGCCTCCTCCAGCGAACTCCTTGATGTTCGAATCAGGACACTTCTTCTTTAACAAACCGACGTTGCTACTTCCCTGAACAACGCCGATGGAGACCCCTTTCTTGCAGGCATCCTGCCATTTCGTGAACGGCTGTTTCTTTTTCGAATACAGAACCACATCGCTATACAAGTATGGCTCGGTGAAACTCAAGACCAGTGTTCGCTTGGCATTGGGTGTCATGTCTGCGGCCAGGAAATCTGCCTTTCCCGAATTGACGGCAGGGATTAGCCCCTTCCAATCGTAATCGAGAAGTTTGAGTTCTACACCCATGTCCTTAGCCATCATCTTGACAACCTCAATGGCGAACCCGGTACGCTCACCGTTTTTATCGACAAAGCTCACTGGTGGTCCCTGCGTCTGAACGGCGACGCGCAGTTCGCCGCGCTTGACGATGTCTTTCAATACGTCAGCTGACGCCGATTGGGCAAGTACACTCAAACCGAGCGCACAAAGCACCAATCCCAACAGTTTGCTGATTTTCTTCATTCCTCTCATATCCCAATCTCCTTTTGATTGTTTACTGACCATTCGCTCCCTTGGTAGGTGGCACCTTAGCCACCTATAGTAAGGGCGTGTCTGACATTATTGCCAGATCTTCGGAAATTATATACTAGATAGATTTCTTGGTCAATACCAAAAATGAATATTCTCTAAATAATCTGGCTTAGAAACAATTGTGTCCGTTTATGTTGCGGATTATCGAAGACCATCTCTGGAGTGCCTTCCTCAATGATCTCTCCACCGTCCATGAAGATAACTCGGTCGGCTGCCTCGCGGGCGAAACCCATCTCGTGGGTAACAACCACCATGGTTGTTCCATCGGCTGCCAATTCCTTCATCAAGTCGAGAACGCCGCTGATAGTTTCCGGGTCGAGCGCCGATGTCACCTCGTCGAACAGCATGACCTTGGGTGTCATGGCCAGCGAGCGGGCGATGGCGACGCGTTGTTGCTGTCCGCCGGAAAGCTCGCTTGGGTAGCTATCCTCCTTTTCGCCGATACCGACCCGCTCTAGCAGCCGTCGACCGCTCTCTTCGGCTTTACCCCGCGAGCGCTTGAGAACGACCATTTGCGGCATGGTGATGTTCTCCAGCGCCGTTTTATGCTGGAACAGGTTGAAGTGTTGGAAGACCATTCCGACTCCCTGGCGTAAACGGTTGAGGTCGGTCTTGGGATCGGTCAGTTTAACGCCGTCGATGACGATGGAACCACTGTCGATTGGCTGCAATCCGTTAAGCGCCCGCAGAAACGTGCTCTTGCCTGAACCGCTTGGCCCGATGACGACCAGAACCTCTCTCTTTTCGACGTGGTTGGTGACGTGTTTCAGCGCATGTACAGGCGCGTGTTTTGGGATTTTGAATGTTTTGCAGATATCCTTGACCACGACGATCGGTGTTTGGTTCAGCATTATGTGTTTCCTCCTTGTTTGTCCTTATCCGTTTGTCTCTTCTTCAAGGTTTCCTACCGTCGAGACACAGATATCGATTGCGTCGTGACGCCAGAATTCCTGATCAAACTCAACTACCTCTTTTAACTGATCGAGAATAGTCCGAGAGAGGTAAAGACTAGGTGTTCCTACGGATGCTCCAAGTGCTTTTGCCGGTTGATCCGATAGCGCCGTCGGACGCATACTGATCTGTGTCCGATGCTCAATAATTCCGAATTTTTCCAACATCAAATCAGTCATCGATTGATCAAGCGGGTAATCTAGAAGACCAGGACAACGTTTCGCCTTGACGTGAATTTGTTCGACCATTACCGCTCGCCCATCTACCGACCGCAGGCGACTGATGATAAAGATGGGGACGCCGACAGCACAGCGCAGAAGGTTGCTTATCCACTTTGAAGCAGCAACCTGTTGTTTGGACAGGACAGTTGTGCCAGCAACTCGTCCCTGTTTGGTAATACTTTCGGTAAAGCTGGTGTTAGCGGTCGGATCATAACGGATCCGGGGAGGGGAGACGAACCAACCACGTCGTTCCTCACGAAAGATCAAGCCCTCAGCCTCCATCCGTATAAGTGCCTGACGTACTGTAACCCTGCTGATTTCAAATTCTTCAGCCAAAGTCCTTTCCGGTGGAAGTTTGCTTCCCGGAGCCAGTGTCTGCGCTTCAATCATTGATGCAAAATGATCTCGGAAATGCATATGGTACGGGATTTTGCGATCCCACGATTTGCGAGTTTCATTTGGTATTGACCAATGAATGATTTGTGGTATAGTCAAAGCTCTATTCATTACTTAATTCTACGTTTATCGGTCTCACATGTCAACATGCAGTGGGCAAGACGGTTCGAAGAACATGGCAAAGACGAAATCGGTAATAATTTCATGACTTCTTGTGTACTAACTCTAATCAGTAATGCAAAATCACTCCCCCTGGAACCTGTTCATATTGCACGAGTCTGTCAGCATTTTGTGACAACAGGCAAAACAGACTGGCTGGCTGAAAGTGAGGCTTGCGACATTTTCATTGAATCTCCCCTTTCAACCACTGACATAACTAAACAAGCCCGGGATATCTTATCTGAGACGGCAATCGACACGGTGTGCACGTCCATCAAGGATCGGCGAAAGAAACTTCTCATTTCCGACATGGACTCCACGATCATTGACCAAGAATGCATTGATGAACTGGGTGATGCCATCGGCCTTGGTCCTCAGATCAGCGAAATCACCTCAGCACTAGTGCAAGGAGAGATCAGCGTTGCCGATGCCATGCGAAAACGCTTGGAATTGATGAAAGGCATGGAACACCACTTGCTGAATAGCGTCTATAAGGAACGAATCACTCTGAAAACGGGAGCACGCACGCTTGTTCAAACCATGCGTCGTTACGGGGCATTTTGCATTCTCGTTTCCGGCGGGTTTACGTTTTTCACACGTCGTATCGCCGAACGCATTGGGTTTCACGACCATTATGGAAACAAGTTGGTGTTTAAGGACGAGAAGCTGACTGGGGAAATCCAGAAGCCTATTCTCGGGCGATCCGCGAAACTGAATACCTTGACGAGTATCTGCTATGAAAAAGGCTTGGAGCCTTCCGAAGCGCTCGCGGTCGGTGACGGGGCGAACGATATCGAAATGATTAAAGCAGCTGGACTCGGCGTAGCCTTCCATAATTCTGGCAGCTTAAGAAAATATGCAAATACCTGCATCGATCATGGCGATCTGACGGCTCTTTTGTATATCCAAGGGTTCCGCAAGTCGGAATTCGTCCTTTCTTAATATGGTTCGTTATTGGGGATGGTGACTGAGGCGTGATTTTTCATTCATCATCCATTTGATTATTGTTTCATTCTCTCTCGACCAGATATTCCTACTGGTCATATATTCTCGTTAATTTATTGATTGTCTGACTGTGAAGAATTAGTGGGGGTTACTTACAAGGGATGATTGGGGAGGAAGATTATTGAGAGTAG
>NZ_DBGS01000014.1:0-11228 GCF_002295455.1 Thalassospira sp. UBA848
TTCGAATCTCTTCGCCCGCTCCATGATGAAAGTTTCAAAAGGCCGTCCTTCGGGGCGGTCTTTTTGTTTTTGGATCAAGACTCCTGACCGTTCTTGCTTGCAAGAAAATGCGTTTTGTCGTGTGTTCTGGGTATGTCTGATCTGACCGCCGATAAATCCCCATTGTCCGGGCGCATCATCTACACTGTTGGCTATGCTGGCCACGACAGGGAAAGTTTGCTTGCCCTGTTTAGAGCGCACGGTATTACCGCTGTTGCCGATATCCGGACCTTCAAGAGATCAAGCTACTGGACGGCCTTTGACTCCGATAGCTTCGGACCGTTCCTGCGGGAAAATGGCATTGCTTATGTCTTTATGGGCGATGTGATGGGCGGAAAGCCGCAAATGCCTGAACTTTATCCCGACGGGCAGCTTGATTATGGCCTGATGGCAGAGCGGTCTGACTTCAAATCGGGCATTGAACGGCTTGTGGCCGGGGCAGGGAAATACCGAATCTGCCTGATGTGTGCCGAGAAGGACCCGCTGGACTGTCATCGCACCCTTCTGATTGCCCCGGCTTTAAAGGATGCCGGCTTTGATTTGCACCATCTGGTCGATGGGCGGGTTGAAGCCCAGTCCGAAACCGATGCACGCATGATTGCGATCAATGGCGGGGATGCACCCGATCTGTTTGTTGCTGCGGAACCAGACCCGGATGCCGAGATCAAGCTGGCACTTGCCCGTCAGATCAAGCGCGTTGCTCCCAAGGCTGATGACGCGATCAAGCGGCGCTAACGTGCCGCCTAGCCCATGATGTTGTAGCCACCATCAATATGGACAACATCGCCGGTCAATGATTTGGCCCGATCACTGGCAAGAAACGCTGCCAGTTCGCCGATTTCATCAATGGTGACCAGACGATGCGACGGCGCACGATCTGTGGCTTTGTCCATCAGGTGCTGAAATTCGGCAATTCCGGAGGCCGCACGGGTCAAAAGCGGGCCGGGTGAAATCGCATGGCAACGAATACCCTTGGGGCCAAGTTCGGCAGCCATATAACGGGTCATGCTTTCCAGTGCTGCCTTGACCGGGCCCATGACGCCGTAATGATCAATGACCCGTTCTGACCCCATATACGTCACGGTCAGAAGCGCGCCGCCATCACGCATGAGCGGTTCTGACCGTTTGGCAAGTCGTGCAAAGGAATGGCATGAAATATCCATCGCCGCCATAAACCCGTCGCGCGAACAATCGACGACACGTCCATGAAGGTCATCTGCCGGGGCAAAGGCGATGGAATGCAGGATAAAATCAAGCTTTCCCCATTTCTGTTCTATTTCGGCAAACAGCGCGTCTTCCTGTGCCTGTTCGCGGACGTCAAGCGGGGCAAAGATTGGCGCATCAATTTCCCGGGCCAATGGTTCGACAAATCGTCTGGCCTTGTCGTTAAGGTAGGTCACGGCAAGCTCTGCGCCTTCGCGTTTGAAAACGCGGGCACATCCCCAGGCGATGGACATTTCATTGGCAATTCCGACGATCAGCCCTTTTTTGCCTTCAAGCATGTTGCTGTTCCTTTTCGGATCATGTGCGACTGCGAAGTAACCGGTAAAATGGGTCGTCTTTCAAAGTGTACCGGGTTTTGCGCTGCAAAAAAGTGCAAAATTCTGTGACAATCACGCCTTGTCGATGATTTTGCGGTTACATGCTAGTCTGTTGGTTAAATGAATTTTTTTTGTGCAGAAGCATAGTTTTTAGGCAGATGATCCGTTATGTGTAGGCTTACGGGCGCGCGGGGTTTTCAGGTGCCTTCATGATGGAAAATCCCGCTCTACGTCCCAAATAAAGCAAAATCAGTGGTGTGTTGCACCGGTCGCAAAGATCGGTGTTTCGGTTCTGGCAAACAGAGCCGGGAAAAAGGGAAATTGGTCATGAAAGCCCGAAACGGCGACCCAAAACGGGAAGTCATCGACAAGGTTGTCGAGAAAATCCATCAGCGAATGTCTGGCGAAATGGCGAAGGATGCAGAAGCATTCGTTCGCCTTTTTTATAAGGATGTTCCGCCTGACGACATGGCGGGTCGATCTGTCGACTCGCTTTATGGCGCGGCACTCACACTATACAAATTTGCGCAAAAGCGCCCTGCGGCAGATACCGCCAAGATAAGGGTCTATAACCCCGATCTTGAAGAACATGGCTGGACGTCTGATCACACCGTGATCGAAATCAACAATACCGACATGCCGTTTCTGGTGGACTCGGTGACAGCCGCCCTGCATGAACTTGATCTGACGGTGCATCTTGTCATTCACCCGATCATGCGCATTGCGCGTGATGACAATGGTGATTTGCAGCGTGTTGCCGGTGTTGAGGAAACCAACGATCCGCGTGAATCGGTCATGCATGTCGAAATCGACGAACAGACCGACAAGAACGTGCTCGCAAAGGTTCATGATCGGCTTGAAAACTGCCTGACAGACGTCGCGCTTGCCGTGCGTGACTGGCAGCCGATGCTTAAAAAGGTCACCGATGTTCTTGATGAAATCGGCGAGATCAAGGCAGATGCGTCCGATGATGACCGCCGCGAAGTACAGGATTTCCTTGGTTGGCTGCATAATGATCACTTCACCTTCCTGGGGTATCGGGAATACCGCTTCAAAAGCGGTGGCAAAAAGTCCCAGGTCGATGTTGAGGTAAAAAATCAGCTCGGCATTCTGTCGCGTGAGGGAACCCACGTCTTTGACGAGCTGCGCCAGATCGGCAACCTGTCGCCAGAAGTTCAGGACTTCGTCACCAAGCCAAACCTGTTGATGGTGACCAAGGCCAACAAGCAATCGACCGTCCACCGTTCAGTGCATCTTGATACGATTGTCGTCAAACAGTTCGACGCCAAGGGCAAGGTGGTTGGGCAGCACCTGTTTGTCGGTCTGTTTACCTCGGTCGCCTATAACCTCAGCCCGCGCCTTATCCCGCTTCTGCGGATGAAACTGGCCGAAACGATCAAACGTGCTGGCTTCCCGCCAGCAAGTCACGATGGCAAGGCGCTGGTCAATATCCTTGAAACCTATCCGCGTGATGAGCTTTTCCAGGTTGATCTGGATGATCTGTATCATACGTGCATGGGCATCCTGCACCTTCAGGAGCGCCAGCGTATCGCACTGTTCGTGCGCCGCGATGCCTTTGAGCGGTTTGTCTCCTGCCAGCTGTTCTGTCCGCGTGATCGCTTTACCACCAAGCTGCGTCTGAAGTTCCAGGCGGTGATTGAAAATGCCTTTGATGGCAAGGTCACCGCCCACTACACCCTGATCGGGGACAGCCCGCTTGCGCGTTTGCATCTGCTGGTCAAAACCAATCCGGGGGAGCTGCCCGAATACAGCGTGCCCAATATTGAACGCCAACTGGTCGAAGCGGCCCGTGACTGGTCCGATACCCTGCGTCAGGTTCTTGTCCGTGAACTGGGCGAGGAACGCGGTTTGGCGCTACATCGTCGCTATGGTGAAAGCTTCTCGACCGATTATCGTGAACGTTTCACGGTCGAAAGTGCCGAACTTGATATCGAACGCATCGAAGAAGTCATTAATGCCAGTGACTTGCGGGTGAACCTGTATCGCCCGATCGAAGCCGCCGAGAACGAGCTGCGCTTCAAGATCTATAATCCCGGCGCACCTGTGCCGCTCTCGGATGTCCTGCCCATGCTTGAAAACATGGGCCTTAAGGTCATCACAGAGAACCCGTTCACGGTCAGTCCGCGTGATGTTGATACCGATGTCCGTATTCATGATTTCGGGGTAGAGGTCGACGGCGAATTCAGCCTCCATGACGTGCGCAACAAGTTCCAGGAGCTGTTTGTCCGTATCTGGCATGGCGAGGTTGAAAATGATGCCTTCAACCGTCTTGTCCTTCTGGGCAACCTGCATTGGCGCGAAGTGGTGATCCTGCGTGCCTATGCGCGCTACACCCGCCAGACGGGGTCTGCCTTCTCGCAGGCCTATATGGCCAAGACCCTTGCCAATAACCCGGCACTGGCATCAGCCCTTGTATCGCTGTTTGTGGCGCGCTTTGATCCGGATCGCGATGCAGATCAGACCTCCGAGGTCGAGGCAATTGAAGCCGATATCATCAGCCGTCTTGAAGACGTGATGAACCCGGACGAAGATCGCATCTTGCGGGCCTTCCTTAACCTCGTGCAAGCAACGCTCCGCACCAACTTCTTCCAGTATGACGCGGATGGACATCCGAAATCCTATCTGTCGGTCAAATTTAACTCCGGCATGATCGAAGATTTGCCGCTGCCCCGGCCGTGGCGTGAAATCTTTGTCTATTCCCCCAGGGTCGAAGCCGTTCACCTGCGCGGCGGTCCGGTCGCGCGTGGCGGCATTCGCTGGTCAGACCGTCAGGAAGATTTCCGCACCGAAATCCTCGGTCTGGTCAAAGCCCAGATGGTCAAGAATGCGGTGATCGTGCCGGTCGGCTCCAAGGGCGGCTTTGTTGTCAAACGCCCGCCGGTCGATGGCACGCGTGAAGCGTTCCTTGAAGAAGGCATCGCCTGCTATAAAACCCTGATGAGCGGGATGCTTGATATCACCGATAATATCGTTGCCGGTGAAATCGTGGCACCCAAACGTGTCCGCCGTCTGGATGATGATGATCCCTATCTGGTTGTCGCGGCCGACAAGGGCACGGCGACATTTTCGGACATCGCCAATGGTGTCGCGCGTGATTATGGCTTCTGGCTTGATGATGCCTTTGCCTCGGGTGGCTCGCAGGGCTATGACCACAAGAAAATGGGCATTACCGCCCGTGGTGCGTGGGAGTCGGTCAAGCGCCACTTCCGCGAAATGGGCAAGAACATCCAGACCACGCCGTTTACCGTAGCGGGTGTTGGCGATATGTCGGGCGATGTGTTTGGCAACGGTATGTTGCTGTCCGAACAGATCAAGCTTGTGGCTGCCTTTAACCACATGCACATCTTTGTCGATCCGGACCCGGACCCGGTCAAAAGCTTTGCCGAGCGCAAACGCCTGTTTGAGATGCCGCGTTCCAGCTGGGCCGACTATGACAAGAAAACCCTGTCAAAGGGCGGGGATATCTTTGATCGCAAGGCCAAGACCCTTGATCCGTCACCCGAAGTCCGCAAGGTGCTGGGGCTTGGCAGTGGCAAGATCACCCCGGCTGAGATGATGAAGGCCATCCTGAAGTCCGACGTCGAACTTCTGTGGTTTGGCGGTATCGGGACCTATATCAAGTCCAGTGTTGAAACCAACGCCGATGCCGGTGACCGGGCCAACGATGCCATCCGCATCAATGGTCGCGAAGTCCGCGCAAAGGTCGTCGGCGAGGGGGCCAACCTTGGCGCGACCCAGCGGGGCCGTATTGAATATGCGCATGTTGGTGGTCGCCTCAATACCGATGCAATTGATAACGCGGCGGGCGTGAACTGCTCGGACCACGAGGTCAATATCAAGATCCTTGTGGGCGAAGTGGTCGCGGCGGGCGATATGACCGAGAAGCAGCGTAACAAGTTGCTGGTCGATATGACTGATGAGGTCGGCGATCTGGTGCTGCGCGATAACTATCTGCAAAGCCAGGCGATCTCGAATGCCGATGCGGAAAGTGCCGATATCCTTGATGCACAGGTCCGCTTGATCCGCATGCTGGAACGTGAAGGGCGACTGAACCGCGAAATCGAATATCTTCCCGATGACGAGGAACTTACCCGTCGTGCCAATGCGCATGAGGGCCTGACGCGTCCGGAAGTCTCGGTTCTCATGCCCTATGCGAAATTGTGGCTCTATGACGAAATTCTTGAGTCCGATTTGCCCGATGATCCGGTTCTGGTCGAGGAACTGGTGCGTTATTTCCCGACGGCATTGCGCAAAAAATACGCCGATGCGATTTCGAACCATCGTTTGAGACGTGAAATTATCGCAACCGTGGCGACCAACAGCCTGGTCAACCGGGTTGGTGGCACCTTTGTCCATGACATGATGGAAGCCACCGGCATGTCGGCAGTTGATGTGTCGCGTGGTTATCTGATCACGCGTGCGGTCTTCGGGCTTCGCGACTTGTGGGACGGCATCGAGGCGCTTGATAACGTCGTGCTGGCCAAGCTGCAGACCAGCATGTTCCGCGAAATCAATCGCATGGTAAACGATGTGACCCTTTGGTTCCTGCGCAATTGCGAGGAACTTAATGTCGGTGCCAAGATCGAAATGTTCCGCCCGGCGGTTTCCAAGGTCATCGCATGCTTCGAGGAAATCGTGCCCGAGGACGCCGCTGCCCGCAAGGCGCTGGCAGACAAGTCTAAATCACTCGTCGCACAGGGTGTCCCCGAAGACATCGCGTGGCGGGTGGCATCAGCTGCGCAAATGGTTGCCATCTGTGATGTGGTCCGCATCGCAGAGGCAACCGGACGCGACGTGATCGAAGTGTCTGCGACCTACTTCGCGGTCGGTGCACGCTTCCAGCTGGGTCTGATGCGTTCCGCTGCCGAGTCCATCGAAGCCGATACCTATTGGCAGAAACTGGCCCGCGCAGCTGTGATTGATGACCTGTTTGGCCATCAGCGCGAACTGACCCGTTCGGTTCTCGCAGCAGGTAAGAAAGGCACATCAGGATCTGATCTGCTTGATATCTGGGTTCAGGATCGCCAGCGCGGCTGTGCGCGGTGCGATGATCTGATCAATGAGCTGCGCTCGGCCGGTCAGATCGATCTTGCCATGATCACAGTCGCAAACCGCCAGATCCGGGCCCTGACCGGGGCGTGATCAGGGCGTTGCCCGGGCAATTGCCCAATAGTGACCAAAGAAGCGAAGGGCGCCAATTGTTGGCGCCCTTCTTTCATTGTTGTTGGTCGGCTTCAAACGCGGTGCGGACCATTTCGACATACATGTCGTTGTCGATGTTGCGGATCGGTCCCTGCCATGTCCCCGCTTCGACGGGCGAGGGCGCGTTCCAGTCAATCTCGGGCTGTTGGGGCATGTTTTCGGCTGCTGGCCAGCGACTGCCGCCAAACAGCTCCTCGCGATAATCCGCCATTGTGCCCATGGTGTCGGCGTCGCCTTGGGTGACGGTCAGGCGGTCGCCATACTTCCGGCGAAGCTCATTTTCCACGCGGGTCTCGACGAATTCATCAAGCTCATCACCCGTCAGACCCAGTTTCTCGCCATCATTCTTGGCTGTACTGTATTCAAACGCGTAGTTCATGCCGTTCGAGATCTTGGCGTTATCACTGCCAAAAACGGCGGTCAGCTGCCCATCAAGGTAAAACGCGCGCGTTACCTCGGTATCGGCATGTTCATCCAGCCAGTTTTTAAGGTTGTTCTCGGCCGTTTTTTGGGTCTGGCTGAATTCTGCCTGGCGTTCTTTCCAGAGTGCTTTCCATTCTTCGACGGAATAGTCATCGCTATATTCACCGGTCTGGTTGTCTATCGGGCGTGGCGGCGTCAGCAACTGCGCCCCGACCAGCGAGTATTGCCCATTAATATTGATCATTATGTTTCTCCTGATGCTCGAATCCCCGCGGGGGATCATCCAAGCAACTTGAGGGCCATTTTGCTGTGTGGATTGAAAAGCCTTGGATATCCGCACCAAGCCGCCGTCACGGCAAATCGCGCGGATGGAAAATCACGCCATATCAGGCGTTTAAAGGGCACAAACTTCCCACACCTTGGGCTAGTGCGTATATACATTTGTGGAATGATTGGTCCAAAATTGCCCAGTGCGTCTCTACCAGTGCGTCTCTAAATGTGGAATCCGCATGTGGCATTGGCATGGGTGTGCTCTCCAATCAGAGCGAAACTGGGTCGTAACATACCGGTTCATCGGCTGAAATGACGGTTCTGCATGCCTTGTGCTAAGCCACAGAAACAAAATGAAATCCTGTCATTTAGCTGCCACGTTCATATGACCTATTTACAATATTAGCGGGGTATTTCTTGAAAAATACCAACCGGTATGTATATCTGGCTTATACAAAAAGGACAGGTAAAGGTTATGAGGAACGCAGAAGAAACCCGGATCAAGCTGCTTGAAACAGCCATGGAGCTGCTGGCAACGCGGAGCTATCACGATGTGGGTGTCAGTGATGTGTGCAAGCATGCCGGTGTGACAAAGGGCGCGTTCTATCATCACTTTGACAGCAAGGCGGAGCTGTTTGTCGCAGCCGCACGTCATCATTGGGAAAAAGGCAAGGGTGAGCTTCGCGCCATCTTTTCACCCGATGTTTCGCCGCTTGAGCAGTTGAACGGCTATATCGAGCTGATGTGCAACAAACAGGAATTCAATACGGTTCCTGGCGAAAGCGAAGTCTGCGTATGCCCGATCTTTACCGCCGGTGGTCAGGTCGGGCCGGAAGATGTCGCCATCCAGAACTGTTCGCGTGAGCTGGCCGAAGAGCATATCAAATACCTGGCCTCCATGGTGCGCGGTCTGAAAGGCGAAGGCATGCTCGCCGAAGACGGCGATGTCGCGACTCTGGCGCGCCTGATTTTCCAGTTTGTTCACGGCCTGCTGACATATGGCCAGGTTTTCAAGGATATTGATACCGTTCGGTCTGATATCCGTACCGGCATCTGCCGCATCCTTAATTTGCAGTGCAAATACAGGGATGTGAAGGGTGAGGATGCTGCCTGATACCCTGCTGAACTTCCGAATTTAGAGAAGGAAAAGAAAATTTTTCTCTAAATTTACTTGCAAACATACCGATCGGTATCCATCCTTCTTTCAAACGGGCCGCGAGTGCGCGGCGTAACCTATTTGGAAGATGGAATGATGCAGTCTCGATCAAAACGCAAAATTTTGCTGCCGGCAGCTGTCATGGCGCTGGCCGTTGCCGCCGGTGGATATGGCCTGCATATCACCGGTTCCGCCGCTGATGAGGTCGCGGCTCAAACGGAACAACCCGCACCCCCGGCAACACCGGTAACCGTATCGGGTGTCAAAAGCCAGTCTGTCCGCCTCTGGAGCAACTTTTCCGGCCGCCTGAGCGCGGTGGAGGAAGTTCAGCTGCGCCCGCAGGTCAGCGGCGCAATTGTCGAAATCCGCTTTGAAGATGGTCAGCAGGTCAAAAAGGGGGACATTCTTGCGGTCATTGATCCGCGCAGCTATCAGGCCGCCGTCGATGAAGCCCGCGCCGAGCTTGCCGCTGCCCGTCAGAACCTGTCATTGGCGGCAAAGGAAAAGGAACGCGCGGAAAAGCTCGTCTCGAACGGCACAGTATCAAAGCGCGTCTATGACGAGCGTTTAAGTGCTTATCAGGTCGCGCAAAGCGATGTCAGCCGCACAAAGGCAAAGCTTGAGCTGGCAGAGATCGAACTTGACCACGCCTATGTCAAGGCGCCGATTGACGGCCGCGTCAGCCGTGTGGAGCTTACTGTCGGCAATCAGGTTAATGCCGGTGCCAATGCGCCGGTTCTGACCACCATCGTCTCGACCGACAAGATCTATGCCGACTTTGATCTGGATGAGCAGACCTTCTTTGCCAGCCTTGGCGATAGCGGCAAGATTGACGATGCCGCGCAACACATTCCGGTCAACATGACCCTGTCGAACGGGCGTCAGATTTCCGGACATGTGCACAGCTTCGACAACCGGATCGATGCCCGCACCGGCACCATCCGGACGCGCGCACTTTTCGACAATCTTGATGGCAGCCTGATACCGGGCACCTTTGCCAGCCTTGAAGTCGGCACCCTTGGCGAGAACGACGTCATCATGATCTCGCCCGAAGCGATCAGCACCGATCAGGATCGTAAATTCGTTTATGTCGTAGCCCCCGACAATACCGTTGCCTATCGCCAGGTTACGCTGGGTGCCGAGCTTGACGGCAAGCGGATCATTTCATCTGGTCTTGAGGTCGGCGAGCTGGTGATTGTCAACGGCATCATGAAAGTCCGCCCCGGCATGGCGGTCGCCCCTGAAATCCTGCAGGCCTCTGCATCCTGAGGGATGCGGAGCCGCACGTAAGCAAGGCTGACTGTCATGCAAAATTTGTCCAGACTTTTCGTGGATCGCCCGATCTTTGCCGGTGTTCTGTCCGTCCTGATATTGTTGGCAGGCCTGATTGCCATGTGGCGTTTGCCGATCTCCGAGTATCCGGAAGTCGTCCCGCCGTCGATCGTTGTCGAAGCCAAATTCCCCGGCGCCAACCCCGCCGAAATATCCGACACTGTCGCATCCCCGCTTGAAGAACAAATCAACGGGGTCGAGGGGATGCTTTATATCAACTCGCTTGCCACCACCGATGGCAATCTGTCACTTACCGTGACCTTTGAAATCGGAACCGACCCCGATCTGGCCCAGCAAAAAATCCAGAACCGTGTGTCGCAGGCCGAACCGCGCTTGCCTGATATCGTACGCCAGCTTGGCGTAACGGTGTCCAAGCGTTCACCGGATCTGACCATGGTTGTCCATTTGCGTTCCCCCAATGAACGCTATGACATGCTGTATCTGCGCAACTACGCGACACTGAATGTGCGTGACCGTCTGGCACGTATCACCGGTGTCGGGCAGGTCGGACTGTTTGGGTCGGGCGATTACGCGATGCGCGTCTGGCTCAACCCCGACAAGGTTGCCGAACGCAACCTGACGGCGGGCGAAGTGGTTTCGGCCATCCAAAGCCAGAACGTACAGGTCGCCGCCGGGATTATCGGGGGCGCGCCCTATGACAGCGGCGTACAGTTCCAGCTGCCGATCAATATCAGTGGTCGTTTGGAAAGCCCGGAAGAATTCGAAAACATCATCGTCAAACGCGAAGCGGATGGTACCGTCACACGTCTGGGCGATGTTGCCCGTGTTGAAATGGAAGCCCAGCAATATGCGCTGCGTTCCCTGCTTGATAACAAGCCTGCGGTCGCGATCCCGATCTTTGCATCACCGGGCTCGAACGCGCTCGATATTTCAAGCAACGTCCGCGCGACGATGGAAGAACTCAAACAGGGCTTCCCCGAAGATCTGGATTATTCCATCGTTTACGACCCGACCGTGTTTGTGCGCGGCTCGATCAAGTCGGTGATCATGACCCTGCTCGAAGCAGTTGCGCTTGTTGTTGTCGTGGTCACCGTCTTCTTGCAGACGTGGCGTGCGTCGATCATTCCGTTGCTGGCCGTGCCGGTATCAATCATTGGTACCTTCGCGCTGATGCTGTTGATGGGCTTCTCGATCAACGTGCTGTCGTTGTTTGGTTTGATTTTGGCCATCGGGATTGTGGTTGATGACGCGATTGTCGTGGTCGAAAACGTCGAACGTAACAT
>NZ_DBGS01000025.1:0-14613 GCF_002295455.1 Thalassospira sp. UBA848
GGCACGCATGATGCCCGTGGGGCCTGCGGCCAGAACCGCGCGTTCGTAATCAAGGCCACTCATCAAAACCCGCACACCGCCATTCAGCTGGCCAAGGATGTTTTCCTCGGGCACTTCGCAATCCTGAAATACCAGCTCGCAGGTGTTCGACCCGCGCATCCCCAGCTTGTCGAGCTTTTGTGCGGTCGAGAACCCCTTGAAGGTCTTCTCAATGATAAAGGCCGTAATGCCCTTGGGCCCGGCATCAGGATCGGTTTTGGCATAAACCACCAGCGTATCGGCATCCGGGCCGTTGGTGATCCACATCTTGTTGCCATTGAGGATATAACGATCCCCCTTCTTTTCGGCCTTGAGCTTCATCGACACAACGTCGGATCCTGCGCCCGGCTCGCTCATGGCCAGCGCCCCGATATGCTCGCCGCTCATCAGTTTGGGCAGGTATTTGGCCTTTTGTTCGGCTGTGGCGTTGCGCTTGATCTGGTTGACGCACAGGTTGGAATGCGCGCCGTATGACAAGGCAACAGAGGCCGAGGCGCGGCTGATTTCTTCCATGGCGATAACATGTTCAAGATACCCAAGGCCCGTACCGCCATCTTCTTCGGATACGGTTATACCCAGCAGGCCAAGGTCGCCGAATTTGCGCCACAGATCATTGGGGAACTGGTTGGTTTCATCAATTTCGGCAGCGCGCGGGGCGATTTCGGCCTCCGCAAAGGAGGAGACGGTTTCGCGGATCGCTTCTGCGGTTTCACCAAGATCGAATTTCAGTCCGGGGAAGTCGAAAAATGCCATGTTACTGTTCCTGCCCTGCGAATTCTGGTTATTTAATAAAAGTGAATAATCAGCCCGATTATGCGGCGCTGTTTAATAATTCCGGCGGAAGCTTCATGACCTTGAGCGTCTGAAGCGATGTGGCGCAAAGGACCGTTTCGGTATTCCTCATACCAAAGACATCGATGCGCGTGACAATGATCGACCGACCGCGTGAAACAACCTCGCCAACCGCGCGCAACTGATCGCCCATGCCGGGTGCCACGATGTTGAGCTTGTATTCGATGGTCAGCATTCCCTGATCAGCTTCAACCAGGCTCCAACCGGCAAAACCCCCGGCAATGTCGGCAAGACCGGCGATCAGACCGCCATGGAAATAGCCGTTATGCTGCAAAAGATCAGGCCGCGTTGGCACGATCATCGCCACCCGGCCGGGCTGCACATCATCAACCTGTGCCCCAATCGACAGATTGTAGGGTTGCTGTGCGAAACGCCGGCGCACTTCGGCGGCGTAATCGGGGTTCTGCGGTTCAAACGAAGCCATGTCGCGATCCTGAGGTAAGTGCGATGCGGCCAATCCTGAACGCACCGGAAGATAACGCGACTCTGTTGTAGTTAACGTTAACGTTAACGTCAAATCAAATCCGCATAGCTATACCAATTTAATGCCAAAAGCCGATTGAGGCACGGTACTCAGCGGCTTTGCCGTGGGCAGTCGGGTTGGCTGGAGGGTGCTGAGGTGCTGGGATGCTGAGGCGCTGGGGTGCCGGGATGCCGGGATGCCGGGATGCCGGGGTGCGGCGGTGTGGCGGTCCGGGGGTGCATGGTTCCCGACGTTGCCGGGCTGCGGGTTGTTGACTTCAGACTTTGGGCTGTCGGTTGTGGACTGTGGGTTGCGCGGGCTTCGGCGCGGGGCTGAGGCAGAGGGGGCGAAGGTTTGCGGGCCGGGGGTGCGGCTGAGGCTCTGGACTTTGGCAGTCGGGACGCTGGCAGTCGGGCACTGGCGGGCTGGGGTTGAGCACCGCTGAGCGGATGCGGCGTCTGGCGCACTGACGGTTGGAGGTCGGAGACTGTTTGCCGGAGAATGGGTGCCGGAGAACAGGTGCCGGAGAACAGGTGTCGGAGACTAGGCGCCGGATGCTGGTCGCCATCGGTTGGTCGCCAGAGGTTCTGCTAAACGTGGCGGTCGGGCGGATTGCTCGTTTTATCCTCGAAGCATTGCGACGCTGTCTTGTCAGGCGTTGGCCTGGTCGGGACGCCCTAGTTGGTGTGTTCGCCCCAGTCCTGAATGCTGGCTTCGAGCATTTCGGTCATGACGCCTTTTGAAACGAGTTCGAAAACTGCACGCGAAATACGGCCCCGAAGGTCGCCGGAATTGCATTCCGATCTGTGCGACATGGTCAGATACAGGTTTTCGGTGCTGACAGGCGTTTCGTAGCTGCGGATATTGGTGATATTTTCGTGGGCTGCCACGGCCTTGCCGGGGAATTCTTCGTAGATCAGGTATTCAGCACGATCCAGCGAGAGCATCTGAAGGCCCTGTTCAAGGCTTGGGACTTCGCGGATGGTCAGATTGTGGCGTGCATAGGCATCAAACGCCTGCCCGAAACTGTTATTGATCACGGTAAGCCCTTCGATCCCGACCAGATCCGACCATTGGCTATAGCCCAGATCAAGATTGTCACGGGTCCAGATCAGGGTCCGGGTGCCCTGAAAGGCCGGATAGAAATAATCCATGTATTCGAGGCGTGGCAGGGTCAGGAAAGCGCCGGCAATCATATCAATCGTACCGTCGCGCATATGTTGCTGCACACGGCCCCAATTGCCCGAATAGACCACGTCAATTTCGACACCTGCGATTTCACCAACGCGCTTGATGAAGTCAGCAGCAGCGCCTTGCAGGGCTTCACCATCCTTGGCGACCCAAAGATAAGGCGGGTAGTCGGGGTTGCCCGATGCCACCAGACGCGTGCAATCGCGATGTCCATCTGCATCATAGACAAAGCTGTAATCAGAGGCCTGCGCACGCAGCGGCAGCCAACCAATCACGGTGGCCAACGCCATGGCCAAAGATGCATGCCTGATCTTCATCATTTCCACTCTTTCCCTGCCTGCAGGCCAAACCAAGGCGTCGTGCAGAACAGAATACTTAAGCTTAGGTGTAGTAAATTTAGCCGAATTCCACACTTCGGAATAGGTCTAAACACGTTTATCTCGAATTCAGAACCGGAATAACACACGCCGAAATGGCGAAGGACCAGCTGTCGCCAGCTGGTCCCCCCATTATCAATGTCATTCCCGGTGATCACCCGGCACCGCATCTGATGTGCACCTTCATCGCACAAGACAGATACAGACCAGATCCAGAGTCGTTTACGCCGAACGGCGTTTCATACCCTGATTGCCACCACGGCTGTCGCGGCGCGGACGTTCGTTGAAGTCACGTCGACCGGCATCGCGACCGCCATCACGGCCACGGAAGTTGCCACCGCGATCCCCACGCGGCTTATCGGCAAAACGGCGTTCATCGCGGTTGCCGCCTTCGCGCTGGTCACGGTTGGCAGCACCTTCGCCACGCGGGCGGAAGTTGCCACCACGGCCACCACGCTCTTCGCGTTCAGCACGCGGCGGGCGATCATCATTATCAAACCGCGGCTTGCGGAAATCACGATCTTCGCGGCGCGGACGATCGTTGAAGTCACGACGACCACCGCCATCACGCGCAGCGCGCTCACCTTCGCCACGGCCGCCATCACGACCGCCGCCAAAGCCACGACCGCGACCACCGTCACGATTGTCACCACGGGCACCATCGCGGCCGCCATCACGACCACCACCGAAGCCACCACGGCCCCGGCCACCATCACGGCCGCCAAAACCACCGCGACCGCCGCCGCCGAAGCCACGACCACCGTCACGGCCACCACGACCACGACCGCCGCCACCACCGGCACCGAACGAACGGGGCGGCGGAGCGGCATGGAATTCGTGATCTTCGTCAATATCGACATCCTGTTTGATCAGGCGTTCGATGTTGCGAAGCAGGCGAATGTCACGCGGCTCGCAGAATGAAATCGCAATACCTTCGGCACTGCCACGACCGGTACGACCGATACGGTGAACATAGCTTTCGGCATCCTGGGGCAGATCGTAGTTCACAACGTGGGTAATGCCCGGGACGTCGATACCACGTGCGGCAACATCGGTCGCAATCAGGACCGGGAAACGGCCATTGCGGAAGTTGCGCAGGATTTTCTGACGGATGCGCTGCTGTTTGTCGCCATGGATGGCATCGCTGTCGATGTCTTCATCGCGCAGCTGGAACGACAGTTCGTCGGCATCTGCCTTGGTTTTGGTGAAGACCAGAACACGTTCGGCTTCATCACGCTTGAGCAGCTGAACCAGAAGCTTGGTCTTGTCGTGACGTTTCACGAACATGCCAACCTGGGTCACGCGCTCGGTCACGCTCGACTGCGGAGCCGTTTCAACCTTGACCGGGTCATTGAGAAGACGGTCGGTCAGGTGTTTGACTTCCGGCGGCATGGTTGCCGAGAACATCACGGTCTGATGATTGTTCGGAAGCAGTTCCGCCACGGTCAGAACATCTTCGGAGAAGCCCATGTCGAGCATACGGTCGGCTTCATCAAGGATGAAGACTTCGACATCGTCGAAACGAACCGTGTTGCGTGACATGTGGTCAAGCAGACGACCCGGGGTCGCAACCAGGATATCAACGCCACGGCGCAGTTCCTGAATCTGCGGGCCCATCGGGGAGCCACCAAAGACAACAGAAGAAAACAGGCGGATGCCTTTTTTGAAATCACGCAGGCACTGGCCGATCTGGGTTGCCAGTTCGCGGGTCGGTGCCAGAATAACAGCGCGCGGCTGACCCGGTTTCGGGCGCTGCGGGTTTTCGGCAAGACGCTGCAGCAACGGCAGGCAGAAAGCGGCTGTTTTGCCGCCACCCGTATGGGAAATCCCCATCAGGTCCTTGCCTTCGAGAAGGGCCGGGATCGTCGCAGCCTGAATTTCGGTCGGCGCGGTAAAACCGGCAGCTTCAACATTGCGCAGCAGGGGCTCGATGAGGTTGAGCCCATTAAAATTCGTCATAAAGGAAAGTCCTTCGTTTATCCGGTCGGCGCCATGTTCACGCCTGTGGTGCCTGCCCAAACGCAGTCAAGACCGGTGCTTGGCAAAGAGCCAGCGTCGGACCCGCATGAGAGGCAAATGATGTGAGGCATCGACGTCATCACGTCGTACCCGCCCTCGCCTTTTCATACAGTTCCTGACAGCTCATTCTGTCTTTGCAAGCGAAGGAATGAGCGGGGTGATACAGGGCAGCGCACAATAAGTCAAACATTCCCCGCGCCGATCAGCCATGCAAAAACGCTTAGCCCCTGATAATGCGACGAAAGTTTCTTTTTAAATTAATCATTTAAGGCAAAAATAAAGTGTACGGAGTGGAGAACTGCATTTCAAAAGGGGAATTCCATGCGGTTTCGCGTTGTGACGGGGATTTTTTCAATTCCTGCGATCTGTCTGGTTGTGTTGCTTGCAATCATCGCGACAGTATCATTGAACTATCAAACAAGCCTGCGTAACGGAAAGTTCGAACAGATTTCGCATCTGACCGAAGGGGCCGTGACCATCGTTAACAGCTTTGTCGCCAAAGCCAAAAGCGGCGAGATGAGCGAAGCCGACGCCAAGGCAGCAGCCCTTGATCTTCTTAATGATTATCGGTTCGACGGCGAGAACTATATTTATGCCACCGACTATAATCACTGCATGGTTCTTGATCCGCTCAGCCCCGGTGATGTCGGCAAGTGCAATCCCGACAGCCGGGTGCGCAACATGATTGTCGAGGCCGCCAAATCGGGCGGTGACATTATTACCTATGAAACCAAGAAGCCCGGCGAAGGGGACAAACTGATCGAGAAAGCGGCCTATGTCCGCCCGATCACCGAATGGAACTGGGCCCTTGGTGCCGGTGTCTATATGGATGACGTCCAGTCAGAGTTCGTTTCCATCATCACCCGTATCGTGATCATTTCCACCATCGCCATCGTGATTGCCGGAATTCTTTCGTGGATTGTCGGCACCCGGATCACGCGTGGCATCGTTGGCCTGAATGACAGCATCCGCGCGATTGCCGATGGCGATTACAATGCGCCAGTGGAAACCGATTCCCGTTTCATTGAAATCGGCGATATGGGCGAAGGGGTTCTGGCACTGCGTGACAAATCGGCACAGGCCCAGAAGCTTGAAAATGATGCCGCGGGTCTCAAGGCAAAATCCGAAGAAGAACGCCGCGAGAATATCCGCGCGATTGCATCGAAACTTGAAAGCGAAGTTGGCGGGATCGCAGGTGCTTTGGATCAGTCGGTCAAACGCAGCAATGATCTTGCGATCAGCATGGCACGCAATGCCGATGGCATTCTGGGTCAAAGCCAGCATGCAGCATCCGCAGCCGGTGAAGTGTCGCACAGTGTTGATGCGGTTGCAGCCGCGACCGAGGAACTGTCATCGTCGATCACGGAAATCAACGTCCAGATCAGCCAGATGTCGAACACGGTCGAACGGGCAACCGATGAAAGCCAAAGCGCATCGAATGATGTTGCCGGCCTGTCGGCAACGGTCGAGAAGATCAAGGAAATCATCGGCCTGATCAATGACATTGCAGGCCAGACCAACCTTCTGGCGCTCAATGCCACGATTGAGGCAGCCCGTGCCGGTGAAGCAGGCAAAGGCTTTGCCGTGGTGGCCAACGAAGTGAAAAACCTTGCGACCCAGACAGCAAAGGCAACCGACGAAATTGCCGCCCAGATCAACGACATTGTCGATGGCACCGAACGTGCCGTAACCGGCATTTCGCGGGTTTCGGAAACCATCGAACAGGTCCGAAGTGCCTCGACCGCGATTGCCGCAGCCATCGAGGAACAGGGTGCGGCAACGCAGGAAATCTCGGGCAACGCCAACCGCAGTGCGGACGGGGTCAAGGAGATCTCCAACAGTGTTGAAGACACCATGAACAATGCCCAGAGCACGACACAGGAAGCAGATGAACTGAAATCAGCATCGACCGAACTTGCAGATCGTTCGAGCGAGCTGACCCAGATCATCAAGCGATTCTCGACCGATCTTTTGAAGCAAGCCGGCTCATAAGAACCTGATATCAAGAAGGGCCGGACATTAGATTGTCCGGCCCTTTTTGTGTTTATTGCGTATTTTTCGGGAAAACCGTGGTCACGATCATGCGCTACACCGAACGCGTAATCCCGCCATCAACCCGGATATTCTGGCCGGTAATGTATCCGGCACCGTCGGAAGCAAGGAATGCAATGGTGGCGGCAATTTCATCGCTTTTGCCATAACGCCCCATCGGCACGCGATTGCGTCGCTCGTCCGTTTCCGGCAGGCTGTCGATGAAGCCCGGAAGCACGTTGTTCATACGGATATTTTCCGCGGCATATTTATCCGCGAACAGTTTGGTAAACGCCGCAAGTCCCGCCCGGAAAACACCGGATGTCGGGAAGACCGGATCCGGTTCAAAAGCGGCAAAGGTTGAAATGTTGATGATCACACCGCCGCCCTGCTTTTGCATGATCGGTGTTACGAGACGGGTCGGGCGGACCGCGTTCAGGAAATAGACATCCATCCCCGCATGCCAGTCTTCGTCTGTCAGGTCGAGCACGGGTTTGCGCGGACCATGACCGCCAGAATTGACCAGAACGTCAATGCGCCCCCATTCTGCCATCGCCAGATCGACCAGTTTCTGAAGGTCATCTTCTGACTGGTTTGAGCCGGTGACACCGATGCCACCGAGCTCCTTTGCCAGTGCTTCACCCTTGCCCGACGAGGACAGGATCGCAACTTTATATCCTTCGGCGGCGAGCTTGCGGGCAGCATCCGCACCCATGCCACTGCCACCGGCGGTGATGAGTGCTACTTTTTCTACTGTCATGATGATTCCTTTCCTTGGCATTTTCCGGCCTGAGAAACTATGATATTTTCGAAAAATAAAGCCTCACAGCGTGTCACACCAATCATAATTTCATCGTCGAGACTGTAGAAAAACTATCTCATGGACATATCATCGGCACCAACACCTCCCCTGAACGGTCTTCGGGCATTCGATGCCGCGGGACGGTATCTGAATTTCAGACTGGCGGCGGAAGAACTTGGTGTGACGCAAGGCGCAGTTGCCCAGCAGGTTCGCGGACTTGAGGCCTTTTTGGGGGTGACGCTTCTGGATCGCTTGCCACGCGGGCTTAGACTGACGGAAAACGGGCTTCGATTTCATGCCGAAATCAGCAGGGCCTTTGACATCATCCGCAATGCAACACAAACGTTGCAGCCCAAATCCACACATCTGACGATCAGTGTCACACCGACCTTTGCGGCAAAGTGGCTGATCCCGCGTCTGCCGGATTTCACGGCAGAAAATCCGCATATCGATTTGCGGATTGTTGCGACGGAAAAGACATCCAATTTCCATTCGGATGGTGTTGATCTTGCCATTCGCCAAACAGGTTCGTCGTTTGCAGCGGGACTGTCTGCGGATTTTTTGTTCGCACATGACATCGTTTCGATTTGCAGTCCCGCACTGCAATCAAAATTCGGTCAAACCCCGGACATCAACGATCTGGATCAGCTTGTACTTATTCATGACTCGCACAATTTGTGGCCGGAATATCTGGAACTGGTTTTCGGGCGGAAAATTTCAGACAAGGCAAAAGCCGTGCGCCTGAACCAGACCAGTCTGGCAATTGATGCGGCCCTGTCGGGGCAAGGCATTGCCCTTGCCAGCCGGTTTCTGGTGGAGAATGATTTAAAGGAAGGGCGGCTTGTCCAGCCCTTTGCCGAGACCCTGCATGGCGGGTCGGATTTCCATCTTGTTATT
This sequence comes from Thalassospira sp. UBA848, assembly GCF_002295455.1. NCBI lineage: Bacteria > Pseudomonadati > Pseudomonadota > Alphaproteobacteria > Rhodospirillales > Thalassospiraceae > Thalassospira > Thalassospira sp. UBA848. The sequence continues at coordinate 8,672 of NZ_DBGS01000025.1, forward strand.
CCGCGCCAAAGCAAAAAACCCGATGCCTGCCGTCAGGTGCGTCAATGGATGCTTGGCCAGGCCAGGCGCACGTTCGCCGACAAATAACAAAAGGGCCGCCCCATGAAATGGCCGGCCCTTTGGCATTGGGTATGGGATCGCACGCCTATTCGGCCGGAAGATTGTTTTCCTTGCGGAAGGAATGCGCCGGATAAACACCCAGAATGCGGACTTCGTGCGAGAAGAATTGCAGTTCTTCGAGCGCGTGGCGCAGGCCGAGCTGTTCGGGGTGGGCTTCGACCTCGGCGAAGAACTGGGTCGCGGTGAAGTGGCCTTCGACCATGTAGCTTTCAAGCTTGGTCATGTTGATGCCGTTGGTGGCAAAACCGCCCAGCGCCTTATAGAGCGCAGCCGCAACGTTGCGCACCCGGAAGACGAAGCTGGTGACAACCGGCGTGCCATCATTGGGAATATCAAGCGGTTCGCGCGCGAGAATGATAAAGCGCGTGGTGTTGTGTGCGGCGTCTTCGACCTCGGTACGGAGCACATCAAGGCCGTAAATTTCGGCCGCCAGCGCCGGTGCGATGGCGGCAATGGATTTGTCACCGCGATCAGCAACTTCCTTGGCGCAGCCCGCGGTATCGGGGCCGACCACCGCATTCACACCAAGTTCCTTGCGCAGTTTGCGGCATTGGCCAAGTGCGTGGACGTGGCTGTGGATTTCCTTGATGTCCTCGATCCTGGTACCGGGCACAGCAACCAGCGCGTGGTTAATGCGCAGGAAGGTTTCACCGATAATATGGACACCCGATTCCGGCAAGATGTGGTGCACATCCGCCACGCGACCGGCCAGTGTGTTGTCAATCGGGATCACGGCCAGGTCGACGTCGCCTTCTTCAAGCGCACCAAAAGCGCCTTCAAAGGTCCTGTACGGTACTGTCGTTGCACCCGGAAAGGCGCGACGGGCTGCCTGATCTGAATAGGCACCGTGCATTCCCTGAAAAGCGATCCTTTGTTGCGCAGTCATCTGGCTGTTTCCTGAAGTGGTCATGTATTTTGATTATGAACTTAAAGCACTTGGTGGCTGGTTCCGCAACTATGCACCCAGCACTTCGCGCGCGCGTTCAAGGTCTTCTTGCGTATCAACGCCAAGCGGCACACCATCCACCAGGGCAACCGCAATCACCATGCCGTTTTCAAGCGCGCGCAACTGTTCGAGCTTTTCACGTTGTTCAAGTTCGGCGGGCGGCAGTGAGACAAAACGATCAAGGGCCGCACGGCGATAGGTATAAAGACCGATGTGATGATAAAGCGGCCCGTCCCCGTAGGGTGCAGTCGCGCGCGTAAAGTAAAGAGCACGTGCGACACGCCCGGAACCAAAGGCCGCGACGGCCTTGACCACATTGGGGTTGGTGCGTTCTTCGTCGCGTTTGATTTCAGCGGCCAAAGTCGCGATATCCACCGACGGGTCAGCAAGCGGTTCAAACACCGCACGGATGTCGGCGGCATCAATGGTTGGCAGATCGCCCTGCACATTGACCACGGCGTCAAACTTGCCTTCGGGGTCGAATGTCTGAAGTGCTTGATGCACACGGTCCGATCCGCTGGGCAAATCAGGATCGGTCAAAACGGCAATACCCCCGGCAGCCGTAACCGCATCGGCAATTTCCTGTTCGGCGCAGGCGACCAGAACCGGGCCGATTCCCGCCTCAGACGCGCGTTTCCAAACCTGCACGATCATGGGGTCGCCACAGATATCGGCCAGCGGTTTATTTGGTAAACGTGTGGACGCCATGCGGGCGGGAATTACAACGACAGGATTGCGCGGGGTCGACATTTCTTTACTCCGATCAGGCACAAATCACCTGTGTTTGATCTTGCGCAAAGCATGATGTGAAACAGCAATGGCAGAACACAGGCATTAATCGGCGCGACATTAGCCGGTTTTGGTGCGGCGACGAAAGGCGGAATCGCTTTTTTGCAGGACACCGGGGGCAATTACGTGAATGCGTTTAGACACTAGACGAAAGTTCTAAGGCAAGCATGTTCACCTTGGTGTTTAAGAAAGGTTGATGCAAATCGCTGAAACGTATAGTTTCCCACCGATCAGTTTTGCCAGCGGTTACACGTGTGTTTCTCATCAATGAGAGTTGCCGGGGACGCATGGGTAGAACATAAAGATAAAACCTGAGAGTGATTAGGCTGTAACGGGGTCCCGTCATGAACACGATGGAAATCAACAAGATCGTCGCCGGCGTTATTTGTGCTGTGCTTCTGGTAGTGGTTGTCGGCAAGGTCGGCAGCGCGCTGGTCAGTCCTGAAGAACTAGAAGCACCGGTATATCCGTTCTCCGAGGACGTGATGGCGGGTGCAAGTGCGCCTGCTGCTGCACCGGCAGAACCGGCAGGCCCGGAACCGATTCTTGCCATGCTGGCCTCGGCCGATATGGGTGAAGGCGAAAAAGTCTTCAAAAAATGCGCATCCTGCCATGACGTCGAAAAAGGCGGCCCGAACAAAACCGGCCCGAACCTTTATGGCATCGTTGGCGCAGACTTTGCGCACAGAGACGACTTCTCCTACTCCGATAGCATGGCCAACCATGGCGGCAGCTGGGGCTTTGAGGAGCTGAACGAATTCCTTTACAAGCCGCGCGATTACATCGATGGCACCAAAATGAGCTTTGGCGGTCTGAAAAAGGCCGAAGACCGTGCAGCGGTTATTGCCTGGCTGAACACCAAGTCTGACAACCCGGTCGCCCTGCCCGATCCGGCAGCGGTCGAAGCCGCCGAAGCAGCCGAAGAGGCCGTTGACGAGGCAGCCGAAGCGGTTGAGGAAGCTGTTGACGAAGCAGCCACCGCCGTTGAGGGTGCCGCAGAAGAAGCCGGCGACGCAATTGACGCGGCCACCGCGCAATAAGCACGCAATAAAGACATCGTCTGACCATCAATCTCTGGTCAGCACCGATTTCGCAGGGGACAGGAAACTGTCCCCTGTTTGCATTTGGGTGTTTGTTTCGGATCACGGCCCAAGGCGTTCTTGCGTTCCGGGTCCAAAGCAGAAATATTACCGCCCACATAACATCAACTGCCTGCAGGAATGCCTTTATGGAAAATCTCGACCCGTTTTTGGAAATTGCCCACAAGCTGGCAGATGCGGCGCGCCCTGTTGTGCGCAAATATTACCGCACCCCGGTCGCGGTTGACGTAAAGGCCGATGACAGCCCGGTGACGATTGCGGATCGCGAGGTTGAACGCACCATGCGCGATATCCTGAATGCGGAATTGCCCGACCATGGCATTCTGGGCGAGGAACATGGCCGCGAAAATGTTGATGCGGAATATGTCTGGGTGCTTGATCCGATTGACGGGACCAAATCGTTCATTGCCGGCAAGCCGAGCTTTGCGACCCTGATCGCGCTTTGCCACAAGGGAACCCCGGTTCTGGGCATTATTGATCAGGCGATTACCGATGAACGCTGGGTCGGCGTCATGGGACAGGCCAGCACGATGAATGGCGTTGAGATCAGCGCACGCGAATGCGAAGAGCTGAAAAGTGCGACCTTCTTTACCACCGCGCCTGAACTGTTCAAAGGCGATGCCGCCAAGGCCTACGCGGCGATTTCGAAGAACTGCCGTGTGCCGATGTATGGCGTTGATGCCTATGCCTATGGCCTGACCGCCCTTGGCCTTGCCGATACGGTGGTTGAGACCGGAATGCAGGCATATGATTTTTGTGCGCTGGTGCCGGTTGTCGAGGGTGCGGGCGGTGTGATGACCGACTGGTCGGGCAAGCCGCTTGATATCGATAGTGCCGGTGATGTGGTTGCCAGTGGTGATGCGCGTTGCCATCAGGATGTTCTGGCAACGATCAAGGCCGCGATGGCCTGATCGCATTTGCCGTCTGACCGCGCCGCCACCCAACTGATCTTGCCGAATACTGGAAATCCGATGACCAACAATGCCCCGTTTCTCGATATGGCCCACAAGCTTGCCGATGCGGCGCGCCCGGTGCTGCAAAGCTATTACCGCAAGCCGCTTGATATCGATGAAAAGGGTGATGCCAGCCTGGTCACCGACGCCGACCGGGCGATCGAGCGCACCATGCGCGACCTGATCAATGCGGAACTGCCCGATCACGGCATTCTGGGCGAGGAATACGGCCCGGAAAACCTTGATGCGGAATATGTCTGGATCCTTGATCCGATTGACGGCACCAAGTCATTCATTACCGGCAAGCCCAGCTTCAACACCCTGATTGCGCTGTGCCGCAATGGCAAGCCGGTGCTGGGCGTGATCGATCAGGCGATCCTTGATGAACGCTGGATCGGGGTGGAGGGACAGCCCACCACGCTTAATGGCAAGGCAGTCACGGCACGTGAATGCCAACACCTGAAAGATGCCACCATTTTCACCACCGGGCCGGATCTTTTCGTCGAAGAAAAGGCAATTGCCGGATATGAGGCGATATTTGGTGCCGCGAGGCAGCCAATTTACGGGATTGATTCATATGGCTATGGCCTGATTGCCATGGGTTTTGGCGATGTGTTGGTGGAATCCAATCTGCAGCCCTATGATTTCTGTGCCGCCGTGCCGGTGATTGAGGGTGCGGGCGGGATCATCACTGATTGGGATGGCAATGCCCTTACGATGCACAGTGGCGATCTGGTGATTGCCAGTGGTGATAAGCGTGCCCATGCCGAAGGGCTTGCGGTTTTGCAAAAGGCCATCGCGCAGGATTGAGGCCTGCCGTAACTGGTTGGCGAATGGTGACCTTTCGGGCACACTTGCCGTGATCAGGGCAACATCACGGCAACAGGTTGGGCAGCGCCATGTTTGAATGGGTGATCATTCTTTTTCTCGGCTCCGGGCTGATATACGGGCTGCAATCACGTCGCCTGCAACGGCGCAATATTTCATCGCCGATGATGATGTTTTTGACCGGGATGCTGGTGGCCTTGCCGCTTGGCATTTGGCACGGTGCGCCGCTTGATGCGCTTTCGGGCAGCATTCATTTTGCCACCGGCTTTGCCGAGATGACGCTGGCGATCATTCTGTTTCTTGATGCCGCCGTTCTGAATTACCGCAAGGAAAGTGCCGCGCGCAACGTGGCGATCCGGCTTTTGCTGGTGGGCCTGCCGCTCACCATCGGGGTGACGTGGGCCTTTATCGTCGGGCTTGATCCATCCATCGGGTTGGTGCCGGCACTCATCCTTGCACTTATCGTCAGCCCGACCGATGCTGCCCTTGGCCGACCCGTGCTTGAAAACAAGGGCGTGCCCGAACCGGTCCGCCAGGGCATCAATATTGAAAGCGGGCTGAATGACGGGCTGGTCCTGCCGGTGTTCACCACGGCGGTGTTGCTTGAAGCCAATCTTCTGAGTAACGGACATCAGGGCTGGGTGGCCGAGGCGCTGCTTGAAATTTCAATCGGTGCCGTGATCGGGGTTGTATCTGGCTTCGTGATCGGGCAAGTCGTTAATCACGCGGTCAAGCACCGCACCATGGTCGTGCGGTTTGAAAGACTGCTTGGCGTTCTGGCAGCGCTTTTCATTTTCCTTCTGGCCGAGGAATTGGGCGGCAATGGCTTTGTTGCTGCCTTTGCCGGGGGGCTTGCACTTAATATCTCGAGCGACAAGGTGCGCGATACCATCGAAAGCTTTGGCGAGGCCGAGTCAGAGCTTTTGACCATGCTGACATTCTTTGTCTTTGGCCTGATCGTTGTGCCAGCACTTTATGACGCCTGGACATGGCAGATGCTGGTGTTTTCCATTGCAAGCCTTGCTGTGCTGCGCCCGCTTTGTGTTTGGATTTGCATGATTGGCAGCCCCTATAGCCTGGGCGAGAAGCTTTATATCGGCTGGTTCGGGCCGCGCGGAATTGCATCGGTGATTTACATGCTGATTATGGCAACCATGATCGAGCCGGGCACGTTCAAGCCGTTGTTTGCGGCAGGTGCGATGATTA
>NZ_DBGS01000019.1:0-9427 GCF_002295455.1 Thalassospira sp. UBA848
CTTGATCCGGAGATGCAATATTCATGTGCCTTCTGGGATGATGGGGCGCAAACCCTTGAAGAAGCCCAGCACCGCAAGATGAGCCTGACCACCCAGCGCCTCAAGATCAATGAACCGGGGTTGCGGGTGGTCGATATCGGTTGTGGCTGGGGCGGGCTCAGCCGCTTTATCCACCGCGAAACCGGGGCAGAGGTACACGGCATCACGCTTTCGACCGAACAATATAATTGGGCACAGGAAAAACGTGCCGAGATGGGCGATAACATGAAGGCGGGCCTTGATTATCACCTGCTGGACTATCGCCTGTTTGCCGATGCCAATGCCGGGAAATATGACCGGGTGGTATCGGTTGGCATGTTTGAACATGTGGGGCGCCATCAGTTCAGAACCTATTTCGAGAAGGTTGGTGAACTTCTGAAGGCGGGCGGTCGTGCCGTGATCCACACGATCATCAAGCCGCGGGCGGAATTCACCTCGCCCTGGATCGACAAGTACATTTTCCCGGGTGGTTACATTCCGGCCGTCCATGAGGTGGTCGAGGCCGCCGAGCATGCGAACCTGACGGTGGAGGCATCGCATTTCCATCCCGGGCGCAATTATGCCAAGACGCTGATGGCGTGGCGCGATCGGTTCCGGGATGTGGCTGATGATCTTGATCCGGAAAAATACGACGAAGAATTCAAACGCATGTGGGAATTCTATCTGGCGGGTTGCATCAACGCCTTTGACGCGGGCGAGGGCGGTGGCGGCATGCGGGTCGGCCAGTTCGTCTTTACCAAGCCGGGCTTCGAATATGCCTAAAGATACAGGGCGGGGAACGATGGTTTCCCGCCCTGTTTGTTTTATGCGTGCCAATTCCCATATCGAATAAGTGGGCGCGCACTGTTTCCGAAGCTGAATACGCAGCATGACTGCAAATCAAAATCAAACCAAAGCGGAATCAGAATGTGCCCTCAAACCAGACCACATCGCGTGATGGACCGGCACGACAGATGTGAAAAGCGAATATGAAAAGCGATGTTCCGGTCATTTTGTCGGGAGGAAACGACATGTTTGAACTGATCAGCCGGGATGACGCCAACCACCATACTCAATCGGATACCGCGACAGCGCCCCATATCGGACGGCCAGAGGATTATGTCCGTGCCTTGGCTGAAATTGAAATGTCGAGCTGCGAGCGCGATATGCTGCGTGCACATGCCAAGGCACCGGGGCGCAAGATTACCGGTACGAAACTTGCCGAGACGGTCGGGCATTTCGGCTGCCAGATCGGGAACAAGAAATACGGCCGCCTTGCTGCCAAGATTGCGACCGCAGCAGGTCTGCCGATGTGCAAGACTGATGTCAGTGACTATCTTGCAGCGATCTTTACCGTTGCCGAAGGAATGCAAGGCGAGGGTGAGGATTGGACATGGGAGATGCATGACAATGTCGTCAAAGCACTTGAAAGTTCCGGCATGGTCTGACGCAAAGGTATCATCAGCCCAGTATTTTTGTTTTTTACAGACGGGCATGTAACACCGCCCGCATGTGGCTCGTCCTTGTTGGCAGAGGGGGAAATTTTTCCCTTAAGTTCCTCGTGTCACCAAGGAGAATTGTCATGACTCGCTTTGCCTTCCACGAAGATACGCCTGCCCTGTTTCAGGCCCAGTTTGCCCTGGCCGCACAGCTTGGCGAAAACCCGCGGATCGCACCGGTCCTTCGCGATTTGATCGAATGCCGGGTGTCTCAGATCAATGGTTGTGCCTATTGCGTTCGGATGCATTCAGAAAGTTTTGCCAAAAATGGCGGTGACCCAACCAAGCTGACGATGCTTGCGGTCTGGGAAGGGGCACAGGGATTTGATGAGGCCGAACGTGCGGCACTGGCATGGGCCGAATGCCTGACCCGAACGGAAAGTCAGGTGGAGATATCGAAATGCCATCGTGCGCTGCTTGATCATTTCGAGGCTGCCGAAATCTCGGAGCTGACCTGCATCATTGCTACCATGAATGCCTGGAACCGGTTGGGTATCGCGCAGCATGAATACGCATAATCTGCGCAAGGTTCCTGACGGGGACACAAAAAGGACTTACACTAGGACGGAAACAGCGGTACGGGATTTGCCCGTATCGCTTCATTTGCTTGGTGGTACGTCCTTGGTAGACCGGATTTTCGAAACACATCGCGCCCGGCTAACAGCGCTGGCTTATCGCATGCTCGGTAGTCATGCCGATGCCGAAGACGCGGTTCAGGATGTATGGTTGCGTTGGCGCCAACAGGATCAGGATATGATCAAGGATGCTACTGGCTGGCTTGTGCGGGTATGTAGCAACATATGCCTTGATGTCTTGAAATCGGCTCGGCGGCAACGTGAAAATTATGTCGGCAATTGGTTGCCTGAACCGTGGCTTCCGCCCGAGCAGCCCAAAGCCGAACAGCAGCTGATCGAGCAGGATGGCCTTGGTCAGGCTTATATGCTGATGCTTGAACGTTTGGCACCTGTGGAACGCGTGGCCCTTGTGCTTCATGAAGTGTTCGACTGGGTGCATGATGACATTGCCCCGCTGATCGAACGCACGCCAAACAATACCCGTCAGATACTGTTTCGAGCACGACGCAAGATGCAACGCGAAAGTGACCGTGACGCGACACCAGAACCGGATTCAACGACCTGCGACCGTGCCAAACTGGACGCTTTTGTAACGGCAATTGGTTGCAGCGATGTAAGCGGATTACTTGATCTGTTGGCCCCTGATGTGATCTTGCATTCAGATGGTGGGGGTAAGGCACTGGCAACCGCCAACCCGCTATATGGCGCGGATCATGTGTTACGCTTCTTCATCGGGGTTTGGGGCAAGCGTAGTGCTGACGAGCGTGTGTTTCATATCACGCTGGACGATGAATGCTGGCTTCTGATGGTGGAGAACGGCGTGGTGACGACGGGTATCTGCGCTTCTGAACGTGATGGACGAATCATTGATCTGTTCGTGCACCGAAACCCGGACAAGCTGGCATTGTTTTCGCCCGTTCTTGCCGATGCCATACCGATCGAACTTTCAAATAAAAAGGCCGGGTGATTTCCCGGCCTTTTGTCATTGAAGCTTACTTGATGCTGTCATTTGCCTGAATGGTTAGACCCATCAATTCAGCTGCTGTGTTTGGTTGAATACCACCTGCGGCGATGACGCCAAACGGAACCGGTTCATCAGGCGCCAGCGAAATCACCAGATGTTGCGGGTCATTCAGCCAGGTGACAAGTTCACCAATGTTTTCTGCCAGCTTTGGAAACGGTGCAAAGTTCTGCTGGGTTTGCATCAGGGTCATTGTTCCGATCATCTGCAAGTCTTCTGGCGACTGGCGTTGGCTTTGTGCGATCAGGCGCAGGAACATTTTGACCAGTTTCTCCCCCTCGATTTCAAGGCGTGCACCGCCAAAACCGGCTTGGGTCAAACCAATCTGTTGCAGTTTTTCTGTCTCGCTCAGGCGGGTTGCCAGAAGTCGGCTCATGACATCGCGGGGTATGTTCCCGATGCTGACTGACAAGCTGATGCTGCCAATATCATCGATCGAGGTATCTTCGATGTTATGGGTGAAAAGCCCTGCTTCTTCATCCCAGATGACTGAAGCCTTGCCATTGATGCTAACGCGTTCGAAATCTTCAACACCAAGAATACCTGCGATGGCGGGTTTGATTGGTGAGTTGTCCGAAACTTTCAGATATAGGCCTTCGTAAGCTGTTCGCGCTTTTTTGGCGAACGTCATGTTGCTGCCTTCCAGCTGAACGGGGTCGCCAAGGCTGGCATTTCCGCGCTCCAGTCCAAACTCAATCCTGCTGTCCGGGGCCATATTGCCAGCAATCGACAGATCAGAGACAACCAGGCTTTCATAGATCAATGGCGATATCAAAACGCCGATATCGCCAAGTGTTTGGGTCATAAGGTTTTCGAGTTGTGCCTCGGGGTCGGTCGATGTCGAAACACCCATAGCATCAAACATGCGGTGAACACGATTTAGGGAAAGCTTAGAGATTTCGAAGTTACCCAGCTGCATGTTTGGCTTGGCTTCGTGGTTGCTTACATTGACGTCGATGCCAGCAAGCTGGAACTTTTCAAGGGCACCATTCTTGAAGCCATCAATGGCAAGGATACCCAGTTTCCCCGTACCGGTAACGTCCTCTACAAGCAAATCATTGATGGAAAAATGCCCGATCGACAGATTATCGACGATGTGTTGCCACTCGCGGCTGTCAAGTTGGTGGTTATCATCGAAGGCGTCTGTGCGCAGTGATTGCACAATGTCCTTGATGTTAATTTCAGCAACCGTTGCCTTGACCATGTCATCACTGACGATTTGGATGTCTGTCAGGGTCGCGCTTTCAACGCCTTCACGGTTGAGCTGATTGGAAGCAAATGCCGCAGTGTTGATTTGCTTGTTGTCATCAAACGAGATGGAAACGCCAGTTCCCGAAAGGGCGATGCAGTCATCTAGCGGCGTCTGGGGGAGGGCAATGTTTACTGGCTCCGTCAGGTGCAGGGTACAGTTATCTGCTGTCATTGTTTCCAGTGAAACGGCCTCGCTGCCCATCGGATTGGTATAGTGAATATTCTGGATTGTGACTTTGCCGAGCTCCACCGGATTAATGATTTCAAAGGCAACGAGATCCGCAGTGACGGCGTGTTCGGCGCCTGCATCAATGATCAGATCAATCACTTCCCCGGACTCAGCTGCATATTGCGGCCCGTTCGCGCCAGGTGTCATATGCAGCGTGTCTAGTGACACCGCATGGGCGGAAATTGACTGAGAACCAAACTCGACCGTCCCATTTTCAGCGGTTACCTGATTGGCAAGGACGTCGCCGAATGGATTGGCGTTGATCAGGGTGAGCCAGTTGACTTTTCCGAGCGCAAGCATATCGGCGGTAAACTTGACGCCTTCACTGTTGCGCAGGGTGATGTCCGTGGCGGACATCGTGCGGTTAAACAAAGACAGCTCGAAATTATCGAATGTGCCACCCAGACCTGAGTTCGGACTGGTCAAATGTGTGCGAAAGCGGCCTTCGAAAAAGGATGGCGCTGCAAAATGCGCGCCGACGGCCAAGGCGGTGATAACCCCGATACTTCCCAGAATGATTTTGTTTTTGCTCATGTGACCCTGCTTAATGGCACTTTTGCGCACCTTGTTTGGTTTATATTACCAAATCAGCTTCCGGCCTCACCATCAGAGTGTCAACCCGCACAAAAGAACAGGCCCGGCTGCAATCAGCCGGGCCTGTTAAAGATCTGAGTTTTGTAGATCAGAAAACTCAGACGAGCTTGTCGAGTTCGTTGATCAGCGATTCGCCCATGACGGTGGTCGAAACCTTGGCCATGCCGTCCTGCATGATGTCAGCAGTACGCAGACCGCCTTTAAGGACGTTCTGAACTGCGTCTTCAATCAGGGTGGCATCATCGCCCATGTCGAACGAATAGCGCAGCATCATGGCAAAGGACAGGATGGTTGCCAGCGGGTTGGCGATGTCCTGACCGGCAATGTCCGGGGCGGAGCCGTGTACCGGCTCGTACAATGCCTTGCGGGCACCGTTTTCATCTGCCGCACCAAGGGATGCGGACGGCAGCATGCCAAGCGACCCGGTCAGCATGGCGGCACAATCGGAAAGAATGTCGCCAAACATGTTGGTGGTGACCATCACGTCAAACTGTTTCGGGTTACGGACCAGCTGCATTGATGCGTTATCGACATACATGTGGCTCAGTTCGACTTCCGGGAAGTCCTTGGCAACACGTTCGACAACTTCGCGCCACAGAACGGTGGATTCCAGAACGTTTGCCTTATCGACAGAGCACAGGCGCTTGTCGCGTTTCATCGCCATATCAAAGGCTACGCGTGCAATGCGTTCGACTTCCGGCTCGGAATAAACCAGCGTGTTAAAGCCGTGACGCACACCGTCGCGTTCTTCGATGCCGCGCGGCTGGCCGAAATAGATGCCTCCGGTCAGTTCACGCAGGATCATGATGTCCAGACCTTTGACGATGTCTTCCTTCAGCGAGGATGCACCGGCAAGTGCGTCAAACACCAGTGCGGGACGCAGGTTGGCAAACAGGCCCATTTCCTTGCGGATTTTCAGAAGACCGCGTTCCGGTTTGATATCGAACGGCATGTCATCCCATTTCGGACCACCAACAGCACCCAGCAGAACGGCGTCTGCGGCCATTGCATCGGCCAGCGTTTCGTCGGTCAGCGGATTGTTATGCGCGTCAATCGATGCGCCGCCAATCAGACCTTCGGTGATTTCAAAATTCACACTGCGCTTTTTTGCCATCCAGTCCATGACGCGCTGAACCTGACGCATGACTTCCGGGCCAATTCCGTCGCCCGGCAGCATCAGTACTTTTTTGGTGGTGCTCATAAATGCTTCCTTCCCAGATATTTTCCGGCCAGATTTTTTTGGGGTGGATCACCCCGTAACGATCAGAAAACGGGCGACAAACCGATGTTTGCCGCCCGTCTTGCAATTACAGCGACAGCCAGGGCTGCGATGCAGCGCGCTTGGCTTCGAAATCATTGATGGCATCCGCCTTCTGCAGGGTCAGACCGATATCGTCGAGACCATTGAGCAGGCAGTGCTTGCGGAATTCCTCAACTTCAAACTTGATGCAGCCGCCATCCGGACCGGTGATTTCCTGTTTTTCAAGGTCAACGGTAACAGTGGCGTTGGCACCGCGTTCGGCATCAGCCATCAGCTTGTCGACATCTTCCTGCGGCAGACGGATCGGCAGGATGCCGTTCTTGAAGCAGTTGTTATAGAAAATGTCGGCAAAGCTCGGTGCAATCACGCAGCGAATGCCGAAATCAAGCAGCGACCAGGGTGCGTGTTCACGCGAGGAACCACAGCCGAAGTTATCACCAGATACAAGGATCTGGGCGTTGCGGTAAGCCGGTTTATTGAGAACGAAATCCGGGATTTCGTTGCCGTTGTCGTCATAGCGCATTTCATCAAACAGGTTCTTGCCAAGGCCCGAACGTTTGATGGTTTTGAGGAACTGTTTGGGAATGATCATGTCGGTGTCGACATTGATCATCGGCAGCGGTGCGGCAACACCGGTGAGCTTGGTGAATTTTTCCATTATCTTATCCCTTGCTTCCAGTTTCCCAGGCCAGACCGAGTGCTTCGATCAATTCTTCGGTCGCGTCGAGTTCCTGCGCAACGAAGTCCGGCAGATTAATGCCGGTGAGTTGCGGCAGGAGGTGCTCAAGCACCGGTGCGCGGCCCAGACGAGGGGCACTTTCGCGGAAATTGATGAATGTCTGATCGGCCATGGGAACCTTCCTTAACCGAGTTTACGAATGTCGGTCAGATGACCGGTGATCGCAGCCGCAGCTGCCATGGCCGGGCTGACGAGGTGGGTACGACCACCACGGCCCTGACGGCCTTCGAAGTTACGGTTCGAGGTCGAAGCGCAACGCTCGCCCGGGGCCAGACGGTCCGGGTTCATTGCCAGACACATCGAGCAGCCCGGCTCGCGCCAGTCAAAGCCTGCTTCGATGAAGATCTCATGCAGGCCTTCGGCTTCTGCCTGTTCTTTCACAAGGCCTGAGCCCGGAACGATCATGGCATTGACAGTTTCGGCAACCTTGCGGCCCTTGGCGACTTCGGCAACGGCACGCAGGTCTTCGATACGACCGTTGGTGCAAGAACCGATAAAGACGCGGTCGATCTTGATTTCCTCGATCGGGGTACCGGCGGTCAGACCCATATATTCAAGCGAACGCTCAATCGCTTTTTGCTTGCCAGCATCCTTGCCGTCGGTTGGGAACGGAACAGTGCCCGTGACCGGTACGACGTCTTCCGGGCTGGTGCCCCAGGTGACCTGCGGGACGATGTCGGCGGCATCAAGTTCGACAACCTTGTCGTAATGTGCGCCTTCGTCAGACGGCAGGGTCTTCCAGTATTCAACAGCCTGTTCGAACGCGGCACCTTTCGGTGCCATCGGGCGGCCCTTGATATATTCAAAGGTTTTCTCGTCCGGGGCGATCAGGCCGGCACGTGCGCCGCCTTCGATCGACATGTTGCAGACCGTCATGCGGCCTTCAACCGACAGTGCACGGATGGCCGAGCCAGCATATTCGATGACATAGCCGGTACCGCCAGCCGTCCCGATGCGGCCGATGATCGCAAGAGTGATGTCCTTGGCCGTTACACCCGGATGCAGGTCGCCTTCGACCTTGACCAGCATGTTCTTGGCCGGTTTCTGAACCAGGGTCTGGGTGGCCAGAACGTGTTCAACTTCCGAAGTGCCAATCCCAAATGCAAGCGCGCCGAATGCGCCGTGGGTGGAGGTATGCGAATCACCGCAAACCATGGTCACGCCGGGAAGAGTGAAACCTTCTTCCGGGCCGACGATATGCACGATGCCCTGACGCAGGTCAGCCATCGGGAAATAGTGAATGCCGGTATCCTTGGCGTTCTGATCAAGGGTTTCAACCTGAATACGGCTGTCTTCTTCCTTAATGCCTTCGGAACGGTCAGACGTCGGAACGTTGTGATCAGGCACAGCAAGGGTCAGTTCGGGATGGCGCACTTTGCGGCCCGAATTGCGCAGACCTTCGAAGGCCTGCGGGCTGGTCACTTCGTGGACGAGATGACGGTCAATATAAAGCAGGCAGGTACCATCATCCTGCGTATCGACCACATGGCTTTCCCAAATCTTGTCAAAAAGGGTTTTAGGCTGACCCATCTCGACCTCCTCATAAAACATCGATCTTTTGAGCAGCAACTATCTTCCCGTCTGATGCGGTCCTGAATGTCACGAAGATTGGTGCAATACCTGCCATTGACGGCGGGTGGGACTTGACGTTTCTTCGGCGCAACCGGCTTTATCCAGTTTACGTAATTTTATTATCCAGAACCACGCGGGTTTGATCGTTTTTGCCGCGGGAGTGCCTTTATACACGCCGCCCTCTAAATCGCAAGGTACAGGGCGCGTGTTTTTGGGTGTTTCACACTCCGAAATAGAGTGGCGCGATCCGGAGCATCCCAAAGTAGCTAAATCAGGCGTTCCGGATTTACGTAAGGGATATCTGATATAACTTAAGCTGATAAATTAATCGCCGGGTTTCTGCGGGACTTGTTCTACGGTCACGGAATCTTGCGATTCGCTATAATGCAATCAATGCGTGTATATGTCGTTATTTGATCCCGCCGGATATGGCGAGAGGGAGAAACAAAAACGGGCCCACCCGAAGGTGAGCCCGTATTTTTGTCCGACGTTGCGGAACGTGCGAATTACTTCTTCGCGCGTTCTGCTGCGGTCAGTTTGCCTTTGTGACCGGTGGTCTGCTCGGCGATACGTGCAGATTTACCGGTACGGCCACGCAGGTAGTAGAGTTTCGCGCGACGTACGTCACCGCGGCGAACGACTTCGATTTTGTCGATGGCCGGGGAGTA
>NZ_DBGS01000082.1:0-35049 GCF_002295455.1 Thalassospira sp. UBA848
GAATGGGATTTCGCCCAGCCCAGGCCAAAGCGCATGCTAAGCGCACCCACCTTGGCGGCATCATCGACCGCACCGGGATCTTCGGTCACGTAAAGGCCCGGAATACCGATAGAGCCACCTGCGCGGGTGACCTGCATGGCAGAGTTCAGAACCGTTGCCGGCGCTTCGTGATTGTGGTTGCAGCCGCAGCCATGGGCCTCAAAGCCCACGCAATCGACAAAGCAGTCAACTTCGCGTTCGCCAAGGATGGCTTCAAGCTGGTCTTCCATCGGTGCATCTTTTTTAAGATCGATGGTTTCACAGCCAAAGCTGCGTGCCTGATCAAGGCGATCATCAATCATGTCACCGACAATCACGCAGGCCGCCCCCAGAAGGTGCGCCGATGCTGCCGCCGCAAGGCCAACCGGACCGGCACCGGCAATATAAACCGTGCTGCCCGGACCAACACCTGCCGTGACACAGCCATGGAAGCCGGTCGGGAAGATGTCAGACAGCAGCGTCAGGTCGCGGATTTTCTCCATCGCCTGATCTGAATCCGGGAATTTCAAAAGGTTGAAATCGGCATAGGGCACCATGACATATTCGGCCTGTCCGCCGACCCAGCCGCCCATATCGACATAGCCATACGCAGCCCCCGGACGCGCCGGGTTTACATTCAGGCAGATGCCGGTCAGGCCGGATTTACAATTGCGGCAACGCCCGCAGGCAATGTTGAACGGCACAGAGCAAACGTCACCGACATTAAGGAACTCGACATCACGGCCGGCCTCGACGATCACGCCGGTGATTTCATGGCCAAGAACCAGACCCTCGGGCGCTGTCGTGCGGCCACGCACCATGTGCTGGTCACTGCCACAGATATTGGTGGTGATAACTTTCAGGATGACGCCATGGTCGCATTTGCGATTACCCAGCGCCAATTCCGGAAACGCGATGTTTTCAATTGCGACTTTTCCCGGACCTTTGAATACAACGCCACGATTTGATGGACTGCTCATATTCTGTTTCCTCTTCCCTGATTTGGAGTGTCAGGATTGTTGTTGATGTCCGGGTCTATGCGATCTTGTGCCGCGCTGCCGCCCGAACCGAACCCACCGCGCGCTTTAAACCCGCGCCGTGCAATCAAAACGGTAGGAGCGTATTCGCACGACTGTCAAACGAACTGGACTGCCACCCCTAAACTTCCTCTTGTGCTCAGAAGATTTGCGACGATTGATCCAAAACCGCCTTTCGAAAGTTGCCCCGGGGCCTTTGTCCGCATCTTTTCAGCACTGAAAAATGGCGGGAACGCATGCCCCGCGTCGCTGCAGCGCACAACATTGCGATGTATCAAGGTAATCGCCCGACAATCTGGATAGATTACAAACAGAAATTCCTGTCCTGGTCATTTGGAGGCCGTCGGATGTTGCATCGCCTGATCGCACTTTACCGGGAAAACCCGCGTGAAGGCCGGCTGTTTGCCGCCATCGCCCTTGGCTTCCTTGCGATCTATTTCATCCCGGCGGGCACGGGGCGGTTTGATAATGCCGTGCTTGAGGCCGTCTATCTGACCAATTGGTATGCCCGCGAACACGTCATTCTGTGCCTGCTTCCCGCCTTTGTGATTGCCGGGGCCATGGCGGTATATATCAGTCAGGGCTCTGTCATGCGTTATCTGGGACCGGATGCTTCGCGCCCGGCCGCGCTTGGCGTGGCATCGGTCTCGGGCACGTTGCTTGCGGTGTGTTCCTGTACGGTATTGCCGCTGTTTGGCGGAATTTACAAACGTGGTGCAGGGCTTGGTCCGGCGATTGCGTTTCTGTATTCAGGGCCCGCGATCAATGTCATCGCGATTGTTGTCACGGCCAAGGTATTGGGGGCCGAGATTGGCCTTGCGCGCGGGATCGGTGCGATCGTCTTTGCGATTGTCATCGGTTTGATCATGCATCTGATCTATCGTCACGAGGAACATGATCGCGCCCAGAAATCCAAACGCGGCTTTGGCCCGGATGATGATGGCAAACCGCTTTCAATCACCGTTGCCTTTTTTGGCCTGATGATCGGTATTCTGGTGTTTGCCAACTGGGCCGCGGTGCCGGACAGCCCGGTCTGGACGGCGGTTTACGACCTTAAATGGATCACAACCGGCCTTCTGGCTGCGGGCTTTGGCGGGCTTTTGATATGGCAATGGAACTGGTCGGTCAAACAGGTCGCGGGGCTTGCAGCCGTTGTGATCCTTGCCGTTTTGGTCTTTCCCGACCACCCGCAACTGGCCTTTGCCATTGGTGTGGTCGGGTTAATGATGATCGCACTGACGCGCAATCAGGACCGCGAATGGGTTGATCAAAGCTGGGATTTTACCAAACAGATTTTGCCGCTTCTGGTCATGGGGGTGTTCATTGCCGGGCTGTTGCTGGGCCGACCGGGGCATGAGGGCCTGATCCCCAATGACTGGGTGCAGGCGGCAGTCGGGGACAATTCGCTAGGCTCGACCGCGCTGGCATCGGTTCTGGGCGCGTTCATGTATTTTTCAACATTGACCGAAATTCCAATTGTCCAAGCCCTGATGGGGGCTGGCATGGGCAAGGGACCGGCCTTGGCCCTGCTTCTGGCGGGGCCTGCGTTATCGCTGCCCAACATGCTGGTTATTCGCACCGTGATCGGCACGCAGAAAACGCTTGTTTACTGTGCGCTTGTCGTCGTCATGGCGACGATTTCCGGCTTTGTCTATGGCAATATTCAATCGTTCTGATCACAGGAGATCGAAGATGAAACTCAGCATTTATGGCAGTGGTTGTGCAAAATGCCAGGCATTGGCAAAAAACGCCGAAGCCGCCGCACAGGCGCTTGATCTTGACTACGAAATCGAAAAGGTCACCGACACAAACCAGATTATTGATGCGGGAATTATGCGCACCCCGGCACTGATGGCCGATGATGACATCCTGGTCGAAGGCAAGGTCGCGACCCCCGACGAAATTCGCCAGATGCTGTCTTAACAACACAAAACGCCCCGGCCAGCAAAGGCACGGGGCGTTTCAAAATCGATCCGATCAAAGATCATTTTGCCGGCGGCAGATCTTCTTCAAGGATGACAAGGTTCAGCGAGTAGCTGACCTCGCCTTCATCTTCGTCACGATGCACAACACCGACGAACTCGTCGCCAACGCGCATCTCAACCGGAAGATGCTTTTTCTTGGGTACATCAACGGCGATTTTCGGGTTCTCGAATGTGCGACGCAGGTAATCTTCGACGCGTGCGATCTCTGACGGTGTCATAGGACTTGTCCCTTGTTCTTTCCAACGGCTGTTATCTGCAGGATCACAGGATATCGCATACGCGCTTTGGCGTCTGCCCTCTTTCCTGCACCTGTTTTGAAATCTGGTGCACTGTCCTTCCACAAACCGGGCAGTGAAATCAAGCCCACAGGGCCAAAAAAGTCGCAAAACCTGCCAATTTTTCCGTCATTTCCGACAACCGGCCAAATGGCTGTGCATTTGTGCCGTCATCAGAATGTCTATTGCATTCGGGCCATGTACCGTTTAATCCAAATATATGTCCGAGATTGAGCTTAAAACCAAGTCCCAAACCGCGTCTCTCACTCCTGAAGACCTTCCGCCCACGAAGGCCAGAACGGACGACGCTGCGCAATCCCGACCCATCCTTTACAGCTTTCGGCGCTGCCCATATGCCATGCGTGCGCGTATGGCGCTTTTGTCGGCCGACATTGATGTCGAATTGCGCGAAGTTGTCTTGCGCGACAAACCGCAAAGCATGATCGACGTATCACCAAAGGCAACCGTCCCGGTTCTGGTCCTGCCAGATGGCACCGTGATCGATGAAAGCCTTGAAATCATGGTCTGGGCGCTTGCGGAAAATGACCCGCTTGAATGGCTGACACCCGAAAGCGGTACGCTTGACGACATGTTGGCCCTGATTTCCCAAAATGATGGCCCATTCAAGCATCACCTTGACCGCTATAAATATCCCAACCGGTATGAAGACGTAGACCCGCTCGAACATCGCAGGGATGCGGAAAAGATCCTTAACCGTCTTGATGGCCGTCTTGCGGTTGGCAAATATCTGTTCGGGTCGCGCCCGGCCCTGGCTGATTTCGCCATTGTCCCCTTCATTCGCCAGTTTGCCAATACCGACAAAGAGGCGTTTGACGCCATGCCGTTCGTTCATGTGCAGCGCTGGCTTGATGATTTCCTGGCCGCCGAGCTTTTTGAACGCGCCATGACCAAATATGACCAGTGGCACGAAGGCGACACACCAGTGATTTTCAAGGCGGCTTGAAATCCGACCCACCGGCCATTAACCCCTGCCCCAATAACACCTGACAAGACAGCGCATTACACCTATGCGTGTAGTCGTTAAAAACTGTCTCGCGGAATGCGCGATTGCGCGGTGTTTGACCTACGGGATTATACTTCTGTTACCATTCACAGGCTGGTCATCGCGACCAGCTTGTGCTAGCAAGCGAAACATCATCCCATAACGCTTCAGGACCGGAATTTATGGCCGATTATGATGTCAAGCCGCTGATAACGGCGGACGAGATTGCCACCAAGATCGATGCGCTCGCCGCCGAGATCAATGAAAGCTTCAAGGACACCGAAAAGCTGATTGTTGTCGGCCTGCTGCGCGGCTCCTTCGTATTCATCGCCGATCTGGTGCGCAAACTGACCGTTCCGGTCGAGGTCGATTTCATGGTTGCGTCAAGCTACGGCGATTCCACAGAAAGTTCGCGCAATGTGCGCATCGTCAAGGACCTTGATGGTCAGATCCGCGGCAAGGATGTCGTTCTGGTCGAAGACATTATCGATACCGGCTATACCCTGTCGGAAGTGGTTCGCTTGTTGAAAACCCGCGACCCGAACCGTCTGGAAATCTGCACGCTGCTGAACAAGCCGTCACGCCGCGAAGTTGAAATCCCGATTGATTTCTGTGGCTTTGATATTCCTGATGAGTTTGTTGTCGGCTATGGCATCGACTATGCCCAAAACAACCGCAACCTTCCCTTTATCGGCACGGTTCATTTCCACGGCGAATAGGCCGGGCAAAATGAGAATACAAAAAAGGCGGGACGCGTTGGCTATCCCGCCTTTTTTGTTTCCGTTTCAAGGTCTGTCTGCCGGGTTTCCATCCGTCCTTTTGGCGGATCAAAAATGCCCAGTGCGCCAAGATCGGTAATCATCTGATCAAATCCCGATTGCATGCGCGGTTTGTTACCCTGCCCGGTCGCATAGCCGGTCATGGCCGAATGCACCAACAGGTCAAACAGCATGTCATCTTCTGACTTGCGGGCCTGCGCGGCATGTTCTTCACTTGATATCTGATCGACGGCATCGCCGGGATCACGTTGCGACATCACGGCAAGTGCCACCAGCCCCAGCGTCATCAGCGTACCGCCAATCGCCATGGCCGCGGCAATCGGGCCAAAGGACGCGGCAATCGCCATATAGATCGCGGCGAGCAGAAACCCCGCCCCGACCAGCATAACGACCGCAATGGCAGCAAAAGCCGCACCCTTTCGGGCTGCGGCCTTTGCCTGATCGACGAGTATATCGGTCAGCTGATTGATCATTTCTGCAGCAGACGACCGATAAGCAGGCCAACGCCAAAGGTAACGGCAACAGATGCCAGCGGGTTGTCACGGACCTGATCCACGGCCACACCACGCGCATGATCAAACTGATCACGGGCCTGACCGGTTACTTCACGAATGCGTTCTGCCGCAGCCTGCGTTTTGGTTTCTGCCGCGTCACCACCCATGGTTTTCAGGGTTTTGGTGATCTCGGCCAGATCACTGCGCAGTGCATCAACATCAGCCTGAAGCTTTGCAGTATCAGCAGTCGTCTCGGTCTTGGTCGCCATGGTTTTCTCCTATTATATTGAAAACAGCAACACACAGGTAACGTGCTGACATGGCGAATGGTTCCCGCAGAAAATGTGATGATTTCCGGGCATGATCAGAAATCGGGTCGCAAAAGACCAAAAAAGAAACGGCCCGCGTGGGCTGCGGACCGTTTCATAACCTGTCGGATTTCTGGGCGGAATTGGAGAGCGGGACTTCTCCGTCGGGGGTGGGTATCCCCGTCACGCCGATCAGTAAGGCAAACCGACGTAATTTTCCGACAGGGTTTTCAGACCTGCTTTTGACGACAGGATATATTCAAGTTCTGCATCACGAATGCGACCATCAAACTCTTTCTGGTCACCGAAGGTATGCAGCATGGAGGTCATCCACCAAGAGAACCGCTCTGCCTTCCAGACACGCGCCAGCGCCGTATCGGAATAGCTTTCCAGCAAGTCACCACGGTTGGATTTGTATTTTGCGATCAATGCTTCGGACAGATAGTGCACGTCGCTTGCCGCAAGGTTAAGGCCCTTCGCCCCGGTTGGCGGCACGATATGGGCGGCATCACCTGCCAGGAACAGGCGGCCATGCTGCATCGGTTCGGCGACAAAGCTGCGCAGCGGCGCGATGCTTTTTTCAAACACCTCGCCTTCATTGACCAGTTCGGCATCTTCTTCGCCAAGGCGTGTGCGCAGTTCATTCCAGAAACGATCATCTGACCAGTCTTCGATCTTGTCGGTGCTGGGCACCTGAACATAGTGGCGCACGACCTTATCCGAACGCATCGAACACAGCGCAAAACCGCGATCATGCTTGGCATAGATCAGTTCATCGGCAACAGGTTTTGCATAGGCCAGAACACCAAGCCACCCAAACGGATAGACTTTTTCAAATTCCTTCACGCCCGGCAGGGTCTTGCGCCCGACACCGTGGAAACCGTCGCATGCCGCAATATAGTCGCAGCTCAGCTCATGCGCGTTGCCATCTTTGACATATCGAACACTTGGCTTGTCGCCATCAATATCATGCAGGCTGACGTCTTCAGCCTCGAAGATGATCTCGCCACCGTGGTCAAGGCGCGCCTGGATCAGGTCCTTGGTTACTTCGGTCTGGCCATACACCATCACAGTCGAACCGCCGGTGAGTTCTTCCATATTCACATGTGTGCGCTTGCCATTGACGCTGATATAGATACCGCCATGGATGATGCCTTCCTTGTTCATGCGGGCATCAACCCCGACACGCTTCATCAGGTCAACGGTCCCCATTTCCAGAACACCTGCCCGAATGCGGCCTTCGACATAGTCGCGGCTTTTGCGTTCCAGGATGACAGAATCAATCCCCTGCACATGGAGAAGATGGGACAACAACAGCCCGGCTGGGCCAGAACCAACGATGACGACAGGGACATGCATGGCGATTTCCTCACAAGATCACGGTTTTTCGTTCTGTTTTTGAATTGGAACAAGAACCGTTCCATTGCGGAAACAATACGCCCGTTACCGCTTGCACTGAATGGACAAACCGGGATAATGATTGGACAAATCGAACATGTATTTAGCTTTGGTTATAGTACGATCATTGTTCGGTTCTGCATAAAGCCGCGCAAGCGATCAGTTTATGCCTTGCGCACCTTGCGATGTCGCGGCATCTGCACTGGGCGTTTGCATCTTGGGGACATCATTTAGGTCAGGTGTAGGGACATTGCCTGCATCTCCAACACAGATGGCCCATCTCTGACAGAATTCCTGTCCGCGGTCTGTCAGCATGAAAGCATCGAATTCCTGTGACAGTCGTTCGCCATGCGGATGATTTCGCGAAAACAGGATAAACATATCGTCCGTGGTCAGTGGTTCGGTGGTATCAAACGCGTCGACGACCTCTTCACCCAGGAAATTGGCCATATCCAGCCAACCGACTTCTTCTTCTTCAAACAGGATATCGGCCCGTTCAGCGTCCAGAAAACGCCATGCTGATTCTATGTTGGCCGCGATTTCCGCATCTATATTGCGTTTGGCGAATTCTTCTTCGTACCAGTAACTCGAAACGCCAATCGGCCGGATACCGAGGGTAAGCAGGTCATCAAAGCCATTCACCTCCAAACCATCGGGAAAGCGGGATTTCTTGTAGAACCCGACCTGTTTTGCATGGGCGATCGGTTGGGTTGGAATATGAAAATGCGCCATCCGATCCTTACTGGACAGCCACGAGAAAGTGGCAACGTAATCGCCGCGACGCGTTAACTCGAACGCGCGCTGCCAGGACAAAAACACGAATTTGACGCGATACCCCATCTCCGCGAAGATCTGACGCACACGTTCGGAATGCTTGCCAAAACCTGGCATGGTTTCCGTCACCATTGGTGGCCATTCGCCAATGACAAACTGGATCTCAAACCCGGCTTCGCGCCCGCCCGCATTGGTTTCCTGAGCAAGCAGGGAATACGGCGCAAACCAAATAGCCGCACAAAATAGCATCCCAGCGAGAAACCGCCAACGAGCACCAACCCACTTTATCGTCATCAATGTCCCTGACACCATGTGACGCGTGATCAGATCACACATCGGTTTGGACTGACCATCGTCGCGCCAGCCACTTCTTGGTTTATATGGTTCATTGCATTTTGGGTTTAAAGCCGAAATACGCCAATCACCCGCGCGCCCCTGACCGCACGATTTTTGATCATTGACCGGATGTGATCAAAATTTCATCCTTTCAACTGTCGATCCATCCAATTCGCTGTGCTAAGGTTATGCGTTGGTCACAATTCAATGGCCGCAAAACCGTTGAAAACCGCGACAGAACGGGAAGATGCCTCAGAGCCGCGCCATCGCCATTTTTACCGATCTTGACGGCACCCTGCTTGATCATGACACCTACAGCTGGAGCGACGCCCGCCCGGCACTGGATCGTTTGAAACAGCTTTCCATACCCTTGATCGCAGTATCTTCGAAAACGCTGGCCGAACTTGAACACATCAACAAGACATCATGCCTGTTTGACGGCCTGATCGGCGAAAATGGCGGCGTTATCGCGTTAAATGGCAACGTCGAACAATATGGCCCGGCAACCGAAACTGTTGACCACACCCGCGAAGCAATCAGGACTGCCGTAACAGTTCCGCTCGACAGTTTCCGCACCGTCAGCCCAGAAATCATCGCAACAGAGACGGGCCTGCCGCTTGAAGATGCGATCCGTGCGGGTCAGCGCCATTGTTCGGACCCACTGATCTGGCAACCTGCGGCCAAGGATATTGCGCTCGCACGGGAGATTGCTGAAAAAGCGGACCTGAGATTGGTCAAGGGCGGTCGGTTCCATACATTGTGTGGTCCGTCGAGCAAGGGACAGGCGATGCGGCGCATGGTCGAACGCCTGACCGTCACCTGGCTTGAAGATGCGTCCCGGCAGCGTTTTACGACAATTGCACTGGGAGATTCGCCAAACGACATTCCGATGCTGGCCGAGGCCGACTACGCCGTTCAAATTCCGTCCAAACACGGCAAACACACGCTACCGCTACTCGAACACCCCAATTTGCGCATTGCGCCCCAACCGGGTCCCGCAGGGTGGAATGAGGCGGTGAACGAGATTCTGGATCAGATAACCGATACCAATACCAATAAAAACAGCGAGGTACTTCATGGCTGATTTTCATCAGGGCGGCCCGATCACAACCCTTCATCGCATTCTTGACCGAAACCCGGAAGAACTCGCCTATGAGATGAGCGCGTTCGCCCGCCAGCGTCGCCAGACCCTGATCCTGCCATGCCTGTATTCCGAACTCGAAACCCCGGCCATGACCACAATCGTCGAGGGCCTTAAACAGGCAACCTACATCGATCAGATTGTCGTGGGCCTTGATCGCGCCGATGCGCAGCAATACCTGCATGCCCGCGAATTCTTCAAGGATCTGCCGCAACATGTTCGCATTCTGTGGAATGACGGCCCACGCCTGCGCAATGTTCATGAACGTCTGGCGGAAAACAATCTTGCACGTTATGAACCCGGCAAAGGTCGGAACGTCTGGTACTGCCTTGGATATACACTGGCGTCCGGGCGCAGTTCGGTCATTGGCATCCATGATTGTGATATCGCGACCTATACGCCCGACCTGCCCGCCAAGCTGATGTACCCCATTGCCAACCCGGCATTCAATTTCGCCTTTGCCAAGGGCTACTACGCGCGTGTTGCCAATGGCACGCTTAAAGGTCGCGTTTGCCGCCTGTTCGTCACACCGCTGATCCGCGCGCTTAAACAGGTTGTCGGCAAGACAGACTTTCTGAACTACCTGGATTGCTTCCGCTACGCATTGTCTGGCGAAATGGCGATCCGCACAGATGTCGCCTATGGCCTGCGTGTGGCATCCGACTGGGGCCTTGAGGTTTCGATGCTGTCTGAAATGTACCGTAATCATACGGTTCACCGGCTTGCCCAGGTCGATATTGCCGACATCTATGATCACAAGCATCGTGAATTCGATCCGGCGCAAAAGGATGACGGTCTGTCGCGCATGGCAAGCGACATTGCCAAATCCCTGTTCCGCAAACTGGCTACTCAGGGCACAGTCTTTACCCCGGAAACCTTCCGTACGCTCAAGGCGACCTATTATCGTGCGGCACTCGACCTGATTGAACAATATCGTGCTGATGCCCTGTTTAACGGGCTCAAGATCAATCGCGACGAAGAAGAAAACTGCGTTGAAGTGTTATCCGAAGTAATCATCAGTGCCGGTCAGCACTATCTGGAAAATCCGCTGGAAAGCCCGTTTATCCCAAGCTGGCAGCGCGTAGAAAGCGCCGTCGGTGACATCTTCGAACAGCTGTCCAGTGCCGTTGAAGATGATCTTCACGACATGGGGATCGGCAAGGAGTAAGGGCGAAACTGCGCCTAGTCGTCGATGGGAAAAATGGCAAGGAAGATTTGCAACGCATCTTCCTTGTCGGGTTTTTGCAACAAAACCGGCAACAGAAGACGTATGGCTTTTTGCCATTCCTTTTGAAATATCCGCAATTGGTGGATCTGGGGCTTTGCGCTCAGGCGCACTGTCGTCATTGCTGAATGCAAACCCGAAGAATAACGACAATCGACTTCACGGGCGAATGCGCCGCGCCAGTTCTCGCCGGTAAGGGCAATAACATTCTCCCCTTCAAGCAATATAAGAAAATCGTCCTTTTGCGGGACGTACTCATAGATGCAGATGTTGCCAATCCAGGGCTCTAGTGTGTCCGGGCGAAATTCCTCGCGCGTTGGAATTTGCCCGTTCTTGGCATGTGCGCTCCAGAAATCCAACAGGGTATGCGCATCCGGCGGAGCGTCATCATCCAGAAACTCCTGCGGAATTTCCATTTCCCTGTCACCGCCAAGCTTGATCATGACTTCCCGCGCTTTCTGTCAGATGGCATGCAGAGGTTTGATGGAAATCCGATGCAATATCAGAATCCTCATTCACCAGCTGCCATCTTCACAAACCAATGCCTACTATTCACGTGGGGAGAGCAAAGCGCTAAACAAGCTTTCCGTCATATATGACGGCTATTTTCTGTTGCATAGAAAGTGGCTGACAAAGACCTGCTGGATAACCTTTCCTGACCGATCCGATGTCTGCACGGGCAGCATGATACGCAGCCACTCTTCCCAGGTTGTGCGTTCAAGCCCCACCCGGTGAAAGGCGGGCTTCCCGGAAGCAATCACTTCAAGAAGAGTCGGATAGACTGTCGTCCCGAAATCCAGATCAATCTGACGCGGAGAGCACCCCAGATAACATTCACCGCTTGCCGCAATGATATTGGGGGCATCAATACGAATGATGAAATCACGCTTTTCCGGCAAGTACTCATAGATGCTGATATCGTCGATCCACTGCGACAAGACGTCTGTGTGCAATCGCTTGCGGCTGGGAACTTGCCCGTTGCGCGCCGCATCCCACCAAATTTCTACATATGCCCGAACACGGTGATCGGTATCATCGGGCAAGTGTGGAATCCGTACTTCCTGCGCATAAGCCATTGCGCGTCATGCCCCTTGATCTTCTGTCCTTGAATCCACGAATACAGGAAACAGACAGCCGTGCGCAATAGCCTTCCCGCACACTAAATACGCGTTACAATTTAATGATTTAAAGCAGCATTGTAAGCAGAAAGAAAAGCTGCCGCCCCGTTTTTGATCAAAGCGCCCACGGCAACACGGGAAGATCATGGAAATTTAGTCCAGAATAGGATGCTCGATCTATGACCAAGACACTATAAATCTGCTTACCTTCGCGTTGCAGTGCGATTTGAAGCACCGCGACATTCTCGTCCGGGCTAAAACCAAGTTCAACCAAGCCATCGTCAAGAATCTCAGAATCCATTTGCATCAAATCATGCGACCGAAAGACGTCAAAATTCGCCTGTTTCGCATCAACAGCCCAATATCCACAGAGACCGCCATCCGACGACACACCGATAAACGTTCCCGAACCATCGGGCTCTGCAGTCAGCACATACATTTGAAGCGCATCGGCAAAAAGCTTTTCTTCAGGGCGATCAAACTGAACACCCGTCGAACCCGCTACCTGTTCTGCTTCTCTTCTGATGGCGTCTACGTTACCGGCATGAGGCAAACAAACTTCATCTAGTACCGCAGAAAATATATCGCTGGCTGTTTCGTCGGGGTTGGCCCTGCGCTTTGCAAGGGCGCCGGACACCATTCCAAATATTGAACTTTCTTCGCGGAATGCGTTTGGAGTCATAAACTCGACGACATCAAGTAACTGACCTTTGTCCGTTATTATCTTGTATTGTTTAACCGGAAGGCGATGGATTTCGCTAATTCCATATTGCAAATCCAGCACTTCGCCGAAATCGAAAGACGTTCCCATATCTTCCATTTCCAGACCAAAAGCATCGCCAATGCTTTTGCGGAACTCGACCGATTGCTTCGTGATGACCGCGCAGCTCTCACCTTCTTTCTGCGCAATTACACCAGCAAAACCTCCGCCCGCGCCAATGGGATAGATTGTCGCCGTAACCTCTCTAAAGCCAATTTGGCTTTCTTCCGTTTTCGGTTTATCGATCGCTAACGCACGGGCTGCTTCGTCAATTGCATCTGCATTGCCAATGTTATCCACGCAGACTTCATCCAGGGCGTTAATGAGTACTCTGTACTGTGTTTCCCGTCCTTCTGCGAACCCGGTTTGGGTACGCCCACCAGAGGTTTGACACCCCGATAAAATCAGCAGCGAAGCAAGAACACCGAACGTAAAACGCATACCTCGCTCCGATCAGAACGCACTGGCTTTTAAAGAATGCCAATCACAAAAAACATCTGCATGGGTAATGCGCAGCTCATGAGAGCTGCTCCCCCCACGTAACAAGCAATAAAACAGGACAGTTCAGACTGCAACCTGAAGATTTCAGGAAACAACAAACAAACAACCGATAATAGACCTTAAACCGGCATCGCATCCCGATAGCGTTGCAGCAGGCGGCTTTCGGTGCGGTTGCGACCATCCACATTGGAAATCCACACAATCTGGTAGGGAGCCAGTTTCATCATGCCGTTATAGTCTCCAATGACCTGCTGGGTGATCAGGTCCTGCCAGCCTTCGGTCATGATCAGGTTGATCTTTGACAGATCAAGGTCCTGCGGGTATTCGGTCAGGTTAAAGACGCAGAATATGCTTTGCTCATTCAGATGCGATTGGCGCCAGACACCCAAAAGGTCCGGCCCAAGATTAAGCGTATATTGCGTTGCGTTCGGGTGGAACGCCGGCTGCCCCTGACGGATCGACATGAGTTCGCGCAACTGATCAAAGGCAGAGCGCGCAACACCCTCACGAGACAGCGTTTCCTCTGCATCATCAAGCTTCCAGATCTTCCGGTTCAGGCGCCTTGGAATACCGGTTTCCTCATAGGCCTTTTGATCGTTCTCGGTCGCCAGAATGGTCTGGATATAGATCGCCGGAATACCTTCAAGTGACATGGCAATCGCCTGGCTCATGACAAAGCGCTCAAGCCCCATGGTGGCTTCACCGGCAAAGTTTTCAGCCAGCATGCTAAACAGCGTGACATTCAACTCATAAGGCTTCTGCCCACCGCCCTTAAGCGCCCGATAACTGACCTGCCCGCCCATCTTGACCGCGTGATCACGCAGGCCATCGATATCATCATCCGGGATCAGGTTTTCAGCCGGACGCAACCCAATACCGTCATGGCTTGCAGTGAAGTTAAAGAAGGTACATCCCGCCGGGGCCGGTGGCATCGCCATAATGCATTTGCGGATATAGTCAGACCGACCACTGAGAAGCGCGTGAATAATCACCGGTGGCAGCGAGAAATTATAAATCAGATGTGCTTCGTCCTGATTGCCGAAATAGGACAGGTTTTCGAGCAACGGCAAATTGGTTTCCGTAATGAACAGCACATCAGGATGCACCGCATTACAGGCCAGACGCATCGCCTTGATCAGTTTGTGCGTCTGTTCAAGGTTGATGGAAGTGGTTCCAACCTCCTTCCAGATAAAGCCAATCGCATCCAGCCGCACCACCCGCACTCCGTGCTTAAGGTAATTAAGCACGACCTTGAGCATCTCGAAAAACACATCCGGATTGCCGTAATCAAGATCAACCTGATCATAGCTAAACGTACACCAGACCTGCTTTTCGCCGTCCTTGGTCACGACATGATTAAGCAATTCGTGACTGCGCGGGCGCACAACATCGGACAGGTCATCGGCAAGACTTGCGGTCTTGATGTAATCGACACCGGGCTTCTCCCCGGCCAGGAATTGCTGATACCAAGGATGCGATGCGGAAATATGGTTGGCCACCAGATCGGCCATCACGGTGCCGTGCTTTGCCAAGTCCTCGACATCACTCCAGTCGCCCAGTTCCGGACGCAGCATATCAAAATCACTGACTGAAAAACCGTCATCCGACGTAAAGGGATGAAACGGCAGGATATGAATGCCCGTCAGCCAGTCTTTCAGCCATTTGCGATGAAACTCGCCAAGGCTTTGCAGCCCCTTTTTGCCGTCCTGCTGGATGCTGTCGCCATAGGTGATCAGAAACGCGTCGCGCTGATCCCACTTGCGCAGGTATTCCTCGCAAGGTTCCGGTCCCTCGCCCTCAATCGGCAGGCCCAAAACCTCGAACACGCGGCGCACCAGTTCTGCGTGGTCGTGGCCCGGATACACATCCGCAAGCAGGTTGCGCATCGCGCTGGCAAACGCAATACGCCCCGAGGTTCCGACAACACGATCCATACTGGTTCCTTCCGGGCAGGCAATTCAAATAATTAGCGTAATGAAATAATGAAATTGCCTGCGATGCAAGCAGGCATTTCGCGATGCCGAAATGTTACTCATACTTGTTTGGTTATCTTAGTTTCAGCAACCGTGCTTGGTGTTACTTGGAGTATCGCCAAGCTTTCAGGATTTTTGTGTTTTTATCGACCCCGAAAAACAGACGTAAAAACCAAGGGCGAAAGAACAAGATAAAGGCACCGAAATACCAACCAAATGCGATGGAGAAAAAAGGAACCATTGGCTCTGGTCCTTCAAGAACACGAAGATAAACCATTACCATAAAAGGCATCAGTGCAATCGCGTATATTATTTCCGGCCCGGGCAGCGGCCAAAGCCTATAAAGTAGCAGCGTTTTGACTAACCGAGCCCCTCGTGCTCGCCTTGGGCTAAAGACCACGCCGATGAAAGCCCAAGCAAAAAGCAGCCATGCCTCGAACAAGCTTGCCTGCAAAACACGTGTTAAGATGAGGAATCCTGAAATGATTGGCCAAATTATCAACACTGTCAGGTTGATGCCGCGAAAGTTCTTGTCCTGATATAAGCGGACGAGTTTTCTTGCAAACTGATACACATCACTCTCAGAGCAACCAAAATACTAGTTTGGCAATTTTAACGAGAATTTCTGAAACGAGGGTAAAAAAAACGGGCACCAAAACTGCGGTGCCCGTCAATATCTACTGCACTTGCCAGCACTCAAGGCGCAATCGTTACCTCGACCAGCGCGTGGGTGCGGTTGGTGTCGATATGCTTGATGGCATCGCGCAGGATACCGGGCAGATCTTCGGCGCGTTTGGCCTTGGCGACCCAGGCGCGGCTGGCCTCGGCGACCTTGGTGAAGTCGGGGCTGGGTTTCAGCGCGGTCAGCGGCATTTCATTGGTTTTGGCAGCAAAGCCATCGGGGTACATGCCCGTCACCGACTGGCGCACTGCCCCCCATTCATTGTTATTCAGAACAAGGATCAGTATCGCAAGCTCCAACGCTTCGGCAATCTGATGGCAGGCTGTCGGGTTGGCAAACATATAGGACCCATCGCCCATGGTGGCGACAACCAGCTTGTCCTTATCAGCCAGTTGATAGCCCATCGAGGCTGGGAAGGACCAGCCAAGCCCGCCGGAATGCGGCTCCTGATACCAGCTGCTGTGTTCTGCAAGCGAAAGCGGCTCCAGCGGACAGCCCAGTTCGGAAAATACCGTGGCAGAGCGCCCGGCAATCGCATCGGACAGACAGCGTGACACATAGGCCTTGGTCATCGGATCCACCGCGCCGGCATCTGCCATTGCAAGCGCATTTTTGCGGGTTTCGGCGTTGGTCTCTGCGACTTTGTCTCGGCGATCTGCACAAACCGATTTATGGTCTTCGTGGCGGCGATCCATGGCATCTGCCAGCATCATGATCACGTCACCAGTCTCACCGACCAGCGAGATATCGGCAGCAAAGTTCCGCCCCGGGAAGCGCGAATAAAGCGGGTTCTGGCCGACCTGAATGACTTTGCAGTCAGCGCGCAAATCATGGATATCGGGCGACCAGGGGGCCAGGCAATCAATAACGACCACCGCATCGGCATCCTTAAGCCACGGTGCCGGATCCATCCCGGCAAACATTGGATGTTCGGTGCCAATGGCAAGCTGGATCGCCCAGTACTGCACGACCGGAATGCCCCACTGATCAACCAGATCGGCAAAGCGGCCAAAGGCTTCCGCCGTGCCCGTACCACGCTGGGCAATGATCACCGGGTTCTTGGCATTGGCCAGAATGTCTGCAGCCTGTTCGACAGATGCTTGCGGCGGCGCGACAGGAACTGGCTGCATACGCAAAGGCCCGTCAATCTGGTCACCCGGGCACGGTTCGCACAGAACTTCACGCGGCAGGCTGACATAGGTTGGCCCCTTCGGCACGGACGATGCAATGGCATAGGCACGATCCACGACATCAGGCACCTGTTCAGGGAATTTAAGCTCATACTCCCATTTCGAACTTTCGCGCACCAATGCCGCCTGATCGCGCATTTCCTGGCCCCAGCCAATCGGCACCGTGCGCGCACCCAGACGCCCCTTTTCCATCACCGGGGTTCGGCCCGACATCAGGACGACCGGGACATGTTCGGTCGCGGCATTGATTGCCCCAATCGCGCAGTTCGCAAGCCCGACATTGGTGTGCGCCATCACAGCCTGTGTCTTGCCAGTCGCAAGGTAATAACCATGCGCCATACCCATGGCGGCATTTTCGTGCGGCATGATCAGCGCGTGCGGCAGGTTGATATCCTTTGCCGCCGCCTCGGCCAGGCCTTCGATGATCGGCGGGAAGTCGGTCCCGGAATTGGCAAAGATGTAATCAATCCCGATGGCCTTCATACGGGCCAGAACCGCCCCACCGGCGGTCAGGGTGATTTGACCGGGTTTTTCCTGCTTGTCGCTTTTCATCAGACGCCTCTTGCTTCTTCGCTTGATATTTCTATAGATGAAATATGATTTATAATATAGTTTATTACTGAAATCCGCTGCCCGTCAAGACGGGACGGCAGCCCTCTTTTTGTTTGCGTGGAGCAAAACCACCCGATGACCAGTCAACTCAATGGTTCCGTACTAAAGGCGTTCAAGATCCTTGATCTGTTTGCCGCCGGGAAAAGCGAACTGACCGCCAAGGAAACGGCCGATGCGCTTGGCATCAACATGATCACCGCGCACCGGTTCTTGCACACGCTGGTACATGCCGGGGCGTTACGGGCAACGTCGCGCGGGGTTTTCAGGCTGGGATACATATTTGCGGATCTGGGGGATCGCGCTTTGCATGATGGCAGTCTGCCGACCATCCTGCAGCCGATCCTTGATCAGCTGGCACGCCAAACAGGTGAAGCCTGCATGGCGACCGAATTTGATCGCGATATGGCGGTCTGCATTGCCAAGGCCCTGCCAGACCGGCCGCTTTATGTCGATATCCGGATTGGATCGCGCCTTGATGCCTTTTGCACGGCACATGGCAAGTTGTGGCTGGCATATATGAACACAGAGGATCAGGACCGCTATTTCAAGAATGCCAGCCTGACCGGCATGACCGATCACACCATCACCGATATCGATGCACTGAAATCAGAACTCGCCACCATCCGCAATCAGGGCTTTGCCACCAACAATGGCGAACGCGAACATGACATCTATGCCATCGCCGTTCCGATCACCACGACGCATGGCAAGATGATTTCTGCGTTTTCCGTCTTTGGTGCATCGCCTGCAATCCTTGATCAGAATCACAGCAGGGTTTTGGCCGCGCTGAACGCGGCCGCAAAAAGCGCCCGGAATGTCATTTATGGTGATGCGTAGTCTATATGCCGAATTGCACCGGGGGATTTGCCCGTGGTGCGCTTGAACGCACGGCTAAATGCCGCAACAGAGGCATAGCCAAGTCGATCAGCAACCTCGTCCAATGGCAGCTTTTCGCGACTGATCCACTGGCTGGCCAGACGCATGCGCAGATTGGTCAGATATTGCTGTGGGGTTGCCTTGGTCAAGGCAACAAACCGTTCGGCAAAGACTGATCGCGATACACCCATTTCGGACGCCATATCCGCAACTGACCAGTTCCGCCCCGGCTCCTTGTGAAGGGCTGCCAGAACGCGCGCCAGCTTGGGATCACGGACTGCTTCGACCCAACCGCACACATCACAGCCTGCCTCAACCCAGCGCCGCAATATTGCCGCGGCCACTACATCGGCAAGCCGTGTCAGAATAACGCCATATCCCGGACGCTTTGCACGAAGTTCTGATGTCATAACATCGAGTATCGCCGGGATCTGCGGATCATGATCCGGCACGGTTTCGATATGCATGACTTCAGGCTTGAGGTGGGCCAAAGGATGCAGCCAGCCCAGATCAAACTCCATCGCACAACTGAAAATCAGATTATCCTTGGACCGACAAACATCGGCCTCACAGGCCCGGATCTCGGATGCGGCATCACAAAGCCGTGCCTTTTGAAAATCATCCACACTGCGAAGGGCCACGCCATCTTCACTGTAAAGGTCATGAATGCCTGCACAGGGCAACAACACCGCATCACCACAGCCCAAAACATGGACAGCACCACTTTTGGTTCGCAGATGTACCGTGCCCATGCCGATGAAATGAAACCAGGCGCGGTTTTCTTCCTGATCCTCGCCAAAGCGCAGGCCATAGGGGGCGGAAATTTCGATCCGGCGGTAATCAAGCCCGCGAAGACGCACACCTGAAAGGAGTTCACTGACCATGTCGTGACCGGATGCATTGAACTGGCCTTCGATCTGATCAGATGGGCTGTTGAGGTCGATATTGGGTGTGGGTGACATAACTTTCGGACGATTGATCAATTAATACGGACAGATTGTCATAGATCGTCCGACGGGTCCAGACTATTTTGGGTGCAATGCAAAACACCAACTCAAAGGACTTTCCATGAGTGAACCGCAATCCCGCCCCACATCCGCAACGGATCAAACAGCCAAGCCTGCCCCTGCTGCGTGGGCCGCTGTGATTTCCATGACGCTCGGGGTGTTCGGGCTCGTAACCGCCGAGTTTCTGCCGGTCAGCCTGCTCACCCCAATGGCAAACGAACTGAATGTCACCGAAGGGCTGGCTGGTCAGGCAGTCTCGGCCACCGCCATCCTTGCCCTGATCACAAGTCTTCTGATTGCAACCGTCACCCGCCGGTTTGATCGCCGCAATGTGCTGCTGAGCTTCTCGGTCTTGCTGGTGATCTCGAGCATCATGGTGGCGACGGCTGAAAACTTCGCGTTGCTCTTGGCCGGTCGCGTCCTGCTTGGCATTGGCCTGGGCGGCTTCTGGACCATGTCGGCTGCCACCATCATGCGCCTTGTCCCGGAAAAAAGCGTTCCGCGTGCCCTTGCCATCATGTTTAGCGGCGTTTCGGCCGCGACCGTTTTTGCCGCACCGCTTGGCAGCTTTCTTGGTGATATCATCAGCTGGCGTGCCGTCTTCATGCTCGCAGCCGGTATTGGTGTAATCACCTTTATCGTGCAATTCATGACCTTGCCGTCCCTGCCACCGCGCGGGCGCGCATCCCTTCGCACCCTGATTGATCTAATCAATCGTCCGGGCATGAAATTTGGTCTGTTTTCGCTGGTGATCATTATCACCGGTCACTTCACGCTATTTACCTATGTCCGCCCGTTCCTTGAAAACATCACAGGCTTGGCAACGGCGGGCGTTTCGGGCGTGTTGCTGGGCTTCGGGGTTGCCAATTTTGTGGGTACCCATCTGGCAGGCGCGCTGATCGCAAAATCACTGCGCATGACCATCGCACTGATGCCGCTTGTCATGGGGCTCGCCACCCTTGGCATGGTGATGATCAATGGTGCGTTTAACCCGACCATCGTCCTTGTCGCGATCTGGGGGGCTGCATTCGGTGGTGTGCCCGTCGCATGGTCAACCTGGATCACCCGCACCGTCCCGGACGAAGCCGAAAGCGGCGGCGGCCTTGTCGTAGCCGGTTTCCAGACCGCGATTGCCAGCGGTGCTGTGATCGGCGGGCTTCTGTTTGATTTCGTCGGATCGCTTGGCGTGTTTGGCGTGGGTGGCACAGTGCTTGTTGTTGCATCGGTTGTTGTGACCATGGTGCTCCGTCCCGCACCAGCCGCCCGCGAACAAGCCTAGCACCCTTCGCGTCACCACCTTAAACACACCAAAGGGCAGCGGAATTATTCCGCTGCCTTATCTCGTTCCGTGAAGCCCCACCCCCGAACGCACTCAACCCCGTCATTCCCACGCAGGTGGGAATCCATCTATCAAGGCGTGTGATATATGATGGGCCAAGACATCCGATGACACGACAAAAAGGGATATGCACCCGTATTCTCTGATCGACGACATCATCCGTGTCTTCAGACTGAACTACGGGGTTTCGTCGGTTTTGCGTTGTCGCTGCGCAGCTAAATTTGCCAATTTATCAACACGCTCATTCTGCGGGTCACCAGAATGACCCTTAACCCAAATTACTTTGATAGAGCGATCTGTGAGTATTTTTTTATACTCGCCCCACATTTCTTGATTTTTCTTGATTGAACTACTTTTCTCAATTGCGTCATACATATACTGGCTATCTGTCCTAATCTTGACAGAAGGAGTTGGCGGCGCGTGTCTCAAGGCTTCAATGACGGCTCGCAACTCCATTTGATTATTTGTGACGTTTGACGCACTCCCAGACTTTTCCTCACCAGTTTCGTGTATCAAAAATGCCCAACCACCAGAACCTCGATCCTTCCCAAGTCGCCGCCCTTGTGTAATTACAGAGCCATCTGTTGAGATGGTAATCGTCTTCGATGTTGTGACAAAACGTTTGCCTTTTTCTAGTGTTATCGGGACATCATCAAAAGTCTTAGGCTGAATATCGCTTAGCAAACAAATACCACCTGTACGTCGCCGAGTTTTCCAATCGGCTTGCTGCATTTTTCGCACATACCACTTGCGGAAATTTGCAATACTCTCGTCGATTGCCTTATCAAGATCATCTAAAACGTATGGCGCATTACAATAGGCGAATGCTTGCCCCCAGCCTTGGAGAACCAAATCAATCATCACGAGAGTCTGGGCATATCTTTGGCGTCTTTCAAAGCTATTACCTGCCTTCAAGACTTCAGAGATTGACTGTCTTCCTGCACTTAGGTGGCTATTAACCGTTTCCTTGATGCTTTTTCGGGCTGATGCCGATGGTTGGATTATTCCAGGCAAGATACGATAACCTAGAAAGACAAAACCACCTTCAACTTTACCTCTATCTGCCTTGTCACTTTTGGTGTTCTTGGAGAAGGGGTCATGGCAAGACATACCTAATGCGGTAAGAAACGCTTTCGCATCATGAAAGGCTCTTGTGACTTCATGTTCTGACTTTGCTAAGAGTATGAAATCGTCAATAAATCGAATACATATCAAGCCATCTTTATTGAATTTATTATCAAAGTCATAAAGAAGAATATTACCGAACAGCGGTGATAGCGGGGAGCCTTGCGCAACACCTTCATCATTTGTTGGGAAAATTGCGCGGTCTTCCCCCAAAGCTACTTCATTTCCGAGAGTGACGGTTGTCGCTTTATTGAGAGTCTCGATGAATCGCATATCATCTAGATTACTCTCAATACGGTCGATGACGGCTTTACGGGGCACGTGATCAAAGAAGCCGGATATATCCGAACGAATAAAATGAATGAAACCATCCTTAATGGCTTCATCAATCAGTTTCAGCCCATGCGGGACACTACGTTCGGGAACGCCGCCAACGCTCGTTGGCATTGTAATTACATCTTTTATGAAAGCTGATTTTTCTTGAAGTGTGTCCAACAAAGCGCGCTCAACGACGCGATTATGGACCGAAGCCATTACAATCCCGCGCTTACCTCCAGTATCCTTCCGCTTCGCAACGCCTTTCTGCGGATCGAATTCAAATGTCCCTTTTCTTAGGCGCTCTTGAATTCGATGGATTTCGCGGCTTGCAGTGCGTTCGAATTGCTCAATGGCAACACGAGTTTCCTGTGCTTTCGATGTACGACCATTTGTATGGATTCTACGCCACGCTCGATAAAGCGTTTCTCTCTTTGTCGCGTGCTCAAAAAGTTTACCCATTTAGCTTCTTTCTGGTGGACGATGTCGGTCATGCCTCGCCCTACCTCTGAAGTGCCGTATTGCTCCACAGGACCATCTCCGGCAAGTATATACTCGCCATCGTCGGCACCCCGTAAACCAAACCTCGGCAATTCGCCGATGTCCGGCCCGCTGAATTTCAAAGGCACTGCGCGATAGTCTGCGGCGCTCTCCGGGTAAATCAGCGTGAGCATTCATAATATATATGTGAAATACCCCTCCTGCAACCATTTATAGTGGTTCAACTACGCAGAGAAGGCTATATTTAGTGTCACAAAGAAGCAGCTTTTTTCAGACCGCTTCTCAGCCCCCTATACATGGCACTAAATCAGGGTTCAAGAATGCTTCTCACAAAACTTTCCGAGCGAAAGAAAACGGGTCGCCCTCACTATTCGTGAATCAATTTTGGATAGAAAAATGAACAATATTAGAACAACTTTAGAATACATCAACTCCCTGATGAAAATTATCCCTATAATTTCAGTAGGAATTGGAGCACTAACAGTAGCAGCTTACTGTTTAAAAATTGAGTTTTACCCGGTTGGTTTATCTATATCAGACACAATATTCTTAATATTCATAATGCTTGGATTCTTTATAACGTTGATATTTGGAACTGCGGCTGGTTGTCTATCAACTCTATTTATATTACCTACATTGGCCAAAATAAAAATAAGATTTATGGGGGCATCACCAGAACACCCGTTCGGAGAAGACAACCACTATGAAAATACAGATCGAACAACATTTGTAATTTCCGCATTTTTTTTCATAATTTTAATATTAATTGTTCTTGGAATTATTTTAAACCAACAGGATTTCGATGAAAAATCATCAAATATCCGGCTCATTTTAGGTTTCGTAGGAGGTGGATTATTCTTAGGGTTTGGACTCAAAATTTTCCCCAAGATGGCAGACGGAAGCATAGCGCCATTAAGAAAATCCAAGGGTAACATCATCATGATCTGCGCGGCCTTTGTAATCCCAATGATTCTTGGGTCCCCCGGCAAAATAATTCAATTTCCGTTCTCATATTTCGGAATCAGCGACCGCAATGCGACCGTAAACATTGATGCTGAGTCATGGACAAAAATTAAGCACGCCGCTCAACTGTCAAAAATTGAGCCCGATGCATGCCTAAATGGCAAAGACCTTGTGATCTTAAAAAACTCAGAAATTCTTTGGTCGAAAATCGGAGACCGAGCACTACTTCGAGTGTTTGGAAAAGACGAACACCACAACACGGCTTTCATTGAAGTAGAAATTCCTTCAAAGAAAATCTTTCCAATTAAAGTCGGCAACACACAAATAGAGTGCACTTCATAAAAAGCACCAAAAAGAAAACCCCGGCACATTTCAGCACCGGGGCAAGTCGTGTCGTTTTGGAGGTAGACAGGGTTTTTAGCCCTTGGGAGTCTCAGAGAGACCTCAGATCGCCTTGATGTTGAGCGGGCGTTCGGCCTGCTGCATCAAGCGGTTGCGAATTGGACGGCCAAATAGCGGCGATTCAATTTCGAACTCATCGCCGTCCTGCGTGGTCACGCCATCAGCAAAGCTGAGCGTCGCGGTCCCGAAGAAATGCGCATGCACATCACCCGGACGGCGGAAAAGGTCATATTTGAAGTGGTGATATTCAAGGTTGGCAAGCGAGTGCGACATATTGTCTTCGCCGCTGACGAACTGCTTTTCCCAGATCACCTCGCCATCACGATACAGGCGCGAAGTGCCCTCGACATGGCTTGGCAGATCACCAAGCAGCAATTCAGGCCCCATAGAGCAATGACGCAGCTTTGAGTGCGCAAGATACAGGTAGTTCTGGCGCTCCATCACATGGTCGGAAAACTCGTTACCGATGGCAAAGCCGATGCGCACCGGGGTGCCATCATGGTCAATGACATAAACCGCAGCAATTTCCGGTTCCTCACTGCCATCAAGCGCGAAAGACGGGCTTGGAATATCGGCACCCGGATTGGCAACGATGGAACCATCGCCCTTATAGAACCATTCCGGCTGTACACCGTGTTCGCCAGCCTTGGGCTTGCCGCCCTCGACACCCATGCGGAACATCTTCATGGAATCGGTTTCGTTGGCGTCCTTGTTATCGGCCTTGTGCATGTTCGCACGCGCCGATGCCGATCCAAGATGGGTAAGGCCGGTGCCGGTCACAAGAAAATGCGCCGGATCAACATGGGTAACCGGCGGCAAAAGGCGGCCATCACGAGCAACTTCGTTATAGTCGACAGTGGTGTCGCCCATACGCAACTTGGCTTTCTCGATCATCGTCATGCCCTTGGCGAGCGCGATGGTCGCAAGTTCACGGGTGGTGGAAACACCCTTGAGCGGGATCAGGGTGTTTTCGTCTTCGACCACGGCGACATGCTGCGCGCCAGCCGTGTCTTTGAATTGAACCAGTCTCATTAATTCTGTCCTGAAAGGTCTGGGTTAGTTGCTAAGAGTTGTCTTTTTGCTGGTGCGGATCAGACCCAACCACCATCAACGATGAAGTTCTGCGCGGTAACCATGCGGGCTTCATCAGAAATCAAAAACAGCGCCATGCGGGCGATATCGTCCGGCAGGACCTTGTTTTTCAAGCACTGGCGCTGGTCGATTTCGCGTTCGGCAGCTTCATCGACCCACAGGTCAAGTTGGCGCTGGGTCATGACCCAACCGGGCACAAGGGTGTTGACGCGGATATGATCCTTGCCAAGGTCGCGCGCCATGCCGCGCGTCAGGCCATGGGTCGCCGCCTTTGCCGTGGTATAACCCGGCATGCCGCCCTGCCCCATCATCCAGCTGACCGATCCGAAATTGATGATCGCGCCGCCACCGGCTTTTTGCATCATCGGTGCCACCGCCTGAATGGCAAAGAAGGACGGTCGAATATTGATCGCCTGGCGTTCATCCCAGTATTCCGGGGTAACATCCTGCCATTTATGACGGGTATCATTCGCCGCATTGTTCATGAGGCCGGTGATCGGACCGTTTACTTCGGCGGCCTTGGCCACTGCGGCCTGCAGGGCAGGAATAT
The DNA here is from genome assembly GCF_002295455.1 of Thalassospira sp. UBA848. Lineage (NCBI taxonomy): Bacteria > Pseudomonadati > Pseudomonadota > Alphaproteobacteria > Rhodospirillales > Thalassospiraceae > Thalassospira > Thalassospira sp. UBA848. Next base: position 25,780 of record NZ_DBGS01000082.1, read on the forward strand.
CGGTCAGGTCACATTTGATGAAGAGCGGCGCGTTGCGCGCGTCCTTGGAAAGCTTTTCAACAAGTGCGTTGCCTGCATCTTCCATGATGTCAACAAAGGCAACTTTTGCGCCCTGTTCAACAAAGGCGGTTACAATCGCCTCGCCAATGCCCGACGCACCACCGGTGATGAATACCGATTTGTCTTCAAGGCTTGTGTAATGTGTCGGCATGCGATCAGACATGATCGTTTCATCTCCCGTCATGTGGTTTCTGTTCTTAGGTGCCGCGCGCAAGACTCCCTTACGCGCCGGTCATGATGTCACGACAAAACTGACAGAAAGTTCATCCATTGCCAAATGTGCGGCGCAGCAGAAAAAAGAAATCTGAGATCAGCTATTTCTCATCCCTGCCGATGTAATCCAGCCCCACTTAAAGGGCCGGGCGCGTTCCCTCGCACGGCGTCATGATGCTTCCTCCTGAAAATCTTGTTTTTTATTCTTCATACAATAACATTAATGATCAGGATATCCGGGCCTGTCAAGCGTCAAACCACCAACTCTTTCCTTTCGGTCAGGGCAAACTTTGTTTATAAGTTCATGACATACGAAAATACATAATTACCCCTGTACCGGTATCTCCGAAATAATTATATGCTTTGCAGCACAAGCCCTTGCGGGTGCCAGATAAGTTGCTCTGAAAATTAATTCATATTATATGAATAATTGCAAAGCGGGCCTTCTTGCCTTTCGCTTTCCATTCAGGGCCACGCCGGAGGGAATATATGTCGTCCACCATGTCGAGAACTTACGCCAAACGCAGCCTGCACAGCATTGTTGCACATGATCTTGGTGCACGCATTGTTTCGGGCAAGCTGGTGCCTGGCGATGTCCTGCCGACAGAGGCGGCATTAAGTGAATCCCTTGACGTATCGCGCACAGCCCTTCGTGAGGCAATCAAGATCCTGTCGGCCAAGGGGCTTATTGAATCGCGCCCCAAAACAGGGACGCGCGTTAAGCCACGGTCAAGCTGGAACCTGCTTGATCCCGATGTGCTGTCATGGCACTTCCCCGACCCGGATCCCGCGTTCCTGTATGCGTTGTTTGAAACCCGCCTGATCATTGAACCCAACACAGCAGCCATGGCTGCTGTACGGGCAACACCCGATGAAATCAAGGCCATTGGCGATGCCTATGACTCGATGGAAAATGCCGAGCCGGGCACCGAGGCCGTCTATTTGACCGATCTGGATTTCCATCAGAATATCCTGAACGCATCGGGTAATGACTTCATGAAATCGTTTGGCATGCTGATTGAAACAGCCCTGATCGGGTCGTTCCGCCTGTCATCCGGTGGCCCGGCCCCCCATGTGCAATCACTGCCCGATCATCAGGCTGTTTTTGCCGCCATCAGTCACCGCGACCCTGAAGAAGCGCGTTCGACCATGCATAAATTGCTGCGCCGGACCATGCGCCAGCTTCGCCATCAATTGGGCATGTCGGTTGAACATGACTGGGACCAGATCGGCCTGTAACGCCATTGGCCCAAACACATACCAAGATAATTCGCAAAACCGGCCCTTTGGCCGGTTTTTTCGTTTCCAAAGGGATGACTTGGTGACGAAGGCAAGACCGTTGCCAGATACCGTCGCCAGCTGCAGGTTTCCACGCGTCATAAAACAAGGGCGGCCAAATCGGCCGCCCTTGCGATGAAATCAGGCGTCAGTCACTGACGTTATGTCGTACCAGCCCGCATCCCCGAGAAGGACCGGGTAATCAGGCGCTGCAAGACGATAAAGCCAAACAGCAATGCGCCAATCATGATCTTGGTCCACCAGCTATTGAGTGATCCGTCAAAGGCGATCAGTGTCTGGATCACGCCCATGATGATCCCGCCAAAGAACGTGCCCAGAACAAAGCCCATGCCCCCGGTCAGAAGCGTGCCACCGATCACCACAGCGGCAATGGCATCAAGTTCGACCCCAACGGCTGCCAGCGGATAGGCAGATGCCGTGTAGAAGGCAAAAACCACACCCGACAGCGCACTGAAGAAGCCCGACAGGGTATAAACCCGGATGATGGTGCTATGCACCGGGATACCAAGCAGCTCTGCTGAATGACGATCACCGCCAATCGCATACACATTGCGGCCAAAGCGCGTGTAATGGGCGATGATGACCCCGCCAATCACGGTCGCCAGCATCAAAAGAGCAGACGCTGTCAACCAACCGCGCCCCGGCAAGGGCACCTTGAAACCGCTAAAGGCGGAGACAAACGGATGGTCAATTGGAACGGAATCCAGATTGATCAGGAAGCACATCCCGCGCAGGAAGAACATGCCAGCCAGGGTGATGATAAAGGGCTGAATATCGAACTTGGCGATCATCACGCCCATAAACGCCCCGAAGCCCGCACCGACAACAAGGGAAATCAATGCTGCTGTAACGGGATGCATGCCAAAACCTGCAACAAGTTCGGCCATCAGCACCCCGATAAAGGCAATCATCGAACCAACCGAAAGATCAATGCCGCCAGACAGAATGACAAAGGTCATGCCAACAGCAGTGATGATCAAAAAGGCATTGTCCGTCAAAAGCGCGCCCAGAACATAGGTGTCGGAAAAGGCGCGATGTTCAATTATCCCGTATCCATACAACAACACCAGAACGGCGATGGTGGCCAGGATCGGGTAAAAACGTTCATTGATTTTCATCGGATTTCCCCCGCTTCATCCGTTCCATCGCCTGCCCGACCAGTTCACGGGACTTTGGCGCCTGTACAAGAAGAACAACCATCACCACAGCCGCCTTAACGATCAGGGTGTATTGCGATGGAAGACCCGACAACAGAATGCCGGTGGTCAGCGCCTGAATGATCAGAACGCCAATAACGGTCATCCCGATAAAGAAGCGCCCCCCCATCAACGACGCGCCGCCAATCACGACCGCCAGAATGGCATCAAGTTCAAGCCAGAGCCCCGCGTTGTTGGCATCCGCGCCGCGAATATCAGCAGCGATAATGATCCCCGCAAAGGCCGAACACAGGCCAGATGCCGCATAGGCCATCAACTTGATGCCGCGTGCATCAATGCCCGCAACCCGGCTGGCGCGTGCGTTGCCACCAACCGATTCAACAAACAGGCCAAGGGCCGTCTTGCGCATGATGAAATAGATCGCGGCAATCACCGCAGCCGCAATAATCACGCGCCATGGAATGCCAAGCAAATAGCCACTGCCAATGGCTTCGAAAAATTCGCCATGGAAGGTCACGATCTGCCCCCCGGTGATCATCTGGGCGATACCGCGCCCGGCGACCATCAGGATCAGGGTGGCAATGATCGGCTGAATATCAAGGAACGCAACAAGTACCCCGTTCCACAATCCACACAGCACCCCGGCCCCAAGTGCGGCCAGAATAATCACCGTCGGATGCAAATCGGTGTCGCGGATCAAAACCGCCATGACCGCCCCGGAAATGGCAATGATCGACCCCACTGAAAGGTCAATCCCGCGCGTCCCGATGACAATCGCCATACCGACAGCCACAAGTGCTGTTGACGCGCCACGGTGAACCACGTCGACCAGCGATCCATAAAGATGCCCGTCAACAATGCGGATACTAAAGAAGTCGGGCGAAATCACCCCGATCCCCAGCACAATCAGAACAAGTGCCGCAACCGGACCGAACCACGGCCGACTTATCAAAGAAGATGCAGACATGGTGCTGCTTTCCCGTAATTTCTTTTTCTCTTGCAAGCTGGTCATCGTGCAATCGCCTCGATGATCTTGTCTTGCGTGATTTCGGCACCGACAAGTTCGGAAACCTTTTCGCGGTCGCGCATCACGGCAACCCGGTCAGCGAAGGCAACGATTTCCTCAAGCTCCGAAGAAGCCACCAGCAAGGCCAGCCCTTCGTCACAAAGCTCCTTGATCAGTTTGATGATATCGGCATGGGCACCAACATCAATGCCGCGCGTCGGTTCATCAAGAATGAGCAAGATCGGCTTGGAGACCAGCCAGCGCGCCAGAATGACCTTTTGCTGGTTGCCGCCACTCAGCTGCCCGACCGGTTTTTCACTGTCTGGCGTGGCGATGCCCAATGCCTTGATCATGTCATCGGCAAATTTCTGTTGCTCGGCGCGCGGGATCGGACGCAGCCAACCACGCCGCCCCTGAAGGGCAAGTACGATGTTCTCGCGCACACTCAGTTCGGCAACAATACCGTCCTGTTTGCGATCTTCTGGACACAGACCAAAGCCCGACCGGATCGCATGACGCGGAGAACGCAACATGACCGGCTCCCCATCAAGGAACACAAGCCCGCTATCGGCTCTCTGGGTCCCGAATACCAGCTCGGAAAGCTCTGTCCGGCCCGACCCCAGAAGCCCGGCCAAGCCGACAATTTCACCAGCGTTCAGATCAAGTGAAACCGGTTCAAGCACACGTTTCTTGCCAAGGTTCTTGATCTGGATTTGACGTTTCGGGCCATCATAGCTGCCCTCGTCCAGATGCCGATGAGCACTGACTTCGGCCAGTTCACGACCCAGCATGTGATTGATCAAGTCAATCTGGGCAAGTTCCTTGGTCACAAAGGTTCCGACCAGTCGCCCGTTACGCAGTACTGTAATCCGGTCTGTGACCGCATAAACCTGATCAAGGAAGTGGGTAACGAAGACAATCCCCAACCCCTTGTCGCGCAGTTCGCGCATAATACGAAACAGCGTCTGAATTTCTTCGCCATCAAGGGATGCTGTCGGCTCATCAAGAATAAGCATCTTGGCATCAAGTGCGACGGCACGCGCAATCGCAACCAACTGCTGAATGGCCACTGAATAGGAGCCAAGCGGTCGATTAACATCAATATCAAGACCAAGCGTTTCAAGCGCGGCCTTGGCGTCCGCCTCGGTTTTTTTCCATGAAATCAGGCCAAACTTGCGCGTTTGACGTTCCAGCATCAGGTTTTCGGCCACCGACAGCGTCGGGACCAGATTGACTTCCTGATAAACGGTCGAAATACCCAAACCCTGGGCATCGCCCGGATGCTGTGGATGAATTTCCTGCCCTTCAAGCAGTACCTTACCGGCATCTCGGGGATGCACACCGGTAATCACTTTAATCAGGGTCGATTTGCCGGCCCCGTTTTCGCCCAGAAGGGCGTGAATTTCGCCGCGTTCAAGGTCGAAATCAACATCCTCCAGCGCCTTGACGCCGGGAAAGAACTTCCCCGCACCGCGCACTGAAAGCACTGTGTTTGACATATCCTGCCCCTCTCCCAGTCACTCTTTTTAGATATCCTGTCGCGGATACAGTCGGACGCACCCCGGCATTCGCCGGAGCACGTCCGATGCAATGAGTAGCAATCCGGTCTTTCCGGCGGACAAAAGCCCGCCAGAAGGATCAGATGTTATTTGCTGCGCATTTTGTATTCTTCCGCGGCGGTATCTGGCAGATAGAGCGGGCCATTTGCCTTGATCCATTTCGGAACTTCTTCGCCGTTCATTGCCGCCTTGATCGCGTCAAAGGACGGGCCGCCAAGATGCGGGTTCAGTTCGATGGTTGCGTTGGTATCGCCTTCGGCCATCGCCTTGAAGATATCGGGCACGGCATCGATCGATACGATCAGCATGTCATCACCCGGATTAAGACCGGCTTCCTTGATGGCCTGAACGGCACCCAGTGCCATGTCATCATTGTGCGCATAAACAGCACAGATGTTGGCACCACCGTTTTCGGCTTTAAGGAAGCTTTCCATAACTTCCTTGCCGCCGGAACGGGTGAAGTCACCGGACTGCGAACGGATGATATTGATGGCCGGGAAGTTCGAGACAACCGACTCAAAACCTTCTTTACGGTCATTCGCAGCGGACGAACCAACAGTACCCTGCAGTTCAACAACGTCACAAACGCCATTGGTTTCTGCTGCCAGCCAAGCCGCGGCCAGGGCACCTTCAACCACGAAGTCCGATGCGACCTTGGTCAGATACAGGTCTTTGTCGGCATCAACACCACGGTCAACAAGAACAACCGGAATACCAGCGTCTTTGGCTTCTTTCAGAACCTGGTCCCAACCGGTTTCAACCACCGGGGCCAGAAGAATGCCATCGACACCCTGTGCGATGAACGAACGGACGGCCTTGATCTGGTTTTCCTGCTTCTGCTGTGCATCAGAGAATTTCAGATCAATACCACGACGTTCTGCTTCGGCTTTAATCGACGCGGTTTCGGATGTCCGCCAGCCACTTTCAGAACCAATCTGCGAGAAGCCGATCATCATTTCGGCCTGTGCGGCTACTGATAGACCAAGAGCAACACCCAGCGCTGCAGTTGAAACTGCGAGCTTCTTAAAATTCACCACGATTTCCTCCCTAAGAGTGGTTTATTGCTTAAAAGCCATATAGTATTACAATATGATTTCTTTGCTCTCAACCATATAGTGCCTAATCCTTTCGTGTGATCGCGCCCGGCGATCCAGATGTTATAGTAAACCCAGAAAAATCAACGCTCGGGAAAGAATACGATGCCACAGACCACTCCGATACCAAACATGGCAGAGAACCATGTCTCCACACCCAAAACGGGTGAAAATGCTCCCCGCGTGGCATTAGAGAGCTCTCAGATTCGCGTGTTGGTTTCTGCGCTTGGCGCGCGTCTTTGCGGTGCCTATTTGCGCAACAAAGATGATGGAAGCGAAACAAACATCGCCGTGAACCTTGCTGATGATGCGGCTTATCTTGATCAGGACAGCTATATCGGGGCTGTATGCGGGCGGTATGCAAACCGTATTGAAGGATCGCAGTATCTGGATTCCGACGGACAGGTTACAAGGCTCGCCGCCAATGAGGGCGAAACCCACTTGCATGGCGGGCCGGATGGCTTTGACCGCCGGTTATGGTCGATTGCGGATCAATCCGAAACCAGTGTCTGTTTTGCGCTGACCTCGCCCGCCGGCGATCAGGGATATCCGGGCACGCTCAAGGCAACGGCAACCTACACACTGGTCGCGGATAACCGTCTTCGGCTTGAAATCACTGCCACGTGCGATCAGCCCTGCCCGGTTAACATGACCAGCCACGCCTATTGGAATCTCAGCGGTAAATTCGATCAAACAGCGTCCGATCACTTACTGCAAATCAATGCCGACCGTTGGCTTTCGGTTGATGACAAGCTGATCCCGCAAGGTGCGCCACGCGATGTCACGGGCACGGGCTACGACTTCAGAACACCAACCAAAATCGCAACCAATCTGCCAAATGCGCCAGAGGGCTTTGACCATAATTTCTGCCTGACCGGATCACGCGGTGAATTGCGCGAAATCGCCACCCTGTCCGACCCTGCAAGCAACCGCTCAATCAAACTCTTTTCGACAGAGGCAGGCCTGCAATTCTACCTCTCGCAGCATTTCAACGATGCGATGAAGACTGAAAACGAAGTGCCCTTGCACCAATCGGGCGGCATTGCGCTTGAACCGCAAACCTTTCCCAACAGCCCCAACCGCCCCGACTTCCCAAGCCCATGGCTCAAACCCGGCGAGACCTATCGGCATGTAATTGAGTGGGTGTTCAACAAATGATTATAATACAATCGATTGGCTTTAGAGGATAATGTAGGATTTAGCGCAGTTTGAATTACCTGGTTTGGTTTAAAAATGTCCGTCGACGAGATCATTGAAAAGTTAAAGTCATTCCAGGAACAGTTGCAGTCGGATGTCTACGATGCGTATGAAAATAAAGGTAAAGAATTTGGCCGCTCGCGCTTTTCAAGCTGGAAAAGGCGCATCTCTAAGTTTTTAGACACCAATCTTCCGGGTGAATTTACAGAGCTGGATAAGGCCATAAATCGCCCCCGAATACTGACGATGGGAGGCCCGAAAAAAAAGCCGTCTCAATTTTTTTGGGATAATTCAGGGGAAGCGGCAAATTCTTATTTAGCCTCATTAATAATCGATCTCGAAAGCGGTGAGTACGAGCATCTGAGCGCCCCGGAAGACAATGAAATCCAAGCTTCTGACTGTAAGCCCGACATCGCGTTCGACAAAGTGTTCATTGTTCATGGGAGAAACAATGAGATCAAAGAAAGAACGGCTCGTTTTGTTGAGAGATTAGGCATTAAGGCAGTTATTCTGCATGAGCAGGCGAGCAAAGGAAAAACAATCATCGAAAAGATCGAAGAGTACTCCGACGTACCATACGCAATAGTGCTTTACACAGCCGACGATTTAGGAAACATCAAGGACAAAGCGCTGCAGGGCCAGTTGAACAGCCGTGCACGACAAAACGTTGTATTTGAACACGGGTACCTCATAGCAAAGATAGGCAGAAAAAATGTCGCCTGCCTAGCTTCTAGTGAAATTGAATTACCCAATGATATCAGCGGGATAGTCTACATAACAGGCGACGAGTGGCAATTTCAGCTAGCAAAAGAAATGAAAAACGCCGGATTCTCGATAGATTTCAACCTACTAGCTTGATAATTACAACGCTGCAACCGCGCCATCCGCCCTCGGATCTGTTGCCCCTTCCATCACACCATCCTTTCGCAGAAGAATGCCGCCGGCATGGCCCATCATGTCTTCATAGGGGCCAACGACTTCGACCGTATGACCGGCGGATTTCAGTTGTTCGATCAGGCCCGGGTCAAAGCGATTTTCGAGTTTCAGGGTTGTGGTGTCTTCGCCCCATGTTTTGCCAAGTAACCAGCGTGGCGCGGTAACGGCTTCCTGCAGGTCCTGTCCATACATCACATTGCGGGTAAAGATCGCCGATTGGGTTTGCGGCTGTCCCTCACCGCCCATGGTGCCATAGGTCAGCACCGATCCGTCATTGAGCTTTGCCAAGGCCGGGTTAAGCGTATGGAACGGCAAGCGGCCCGGTCCAAGTTGGTTGGGGCCATCATGCAACGTGAAGCTTGAGCCGCGGTTTTGCCAGAGCACGCCGGTTTCCGGCACCACGACACCGGACCCGAACTCCCAGAAGATGCTTTGGATATAGCTGACCGCAACACCATTGGCGTCAACCGCCCCCATCCAGATCGTATCGCCCGGCTTGGCAACATGCGGCCAAGAAAGTGCTGTTTTCATATCGATCTTGGCGGCCTCTTGATCGAGCATCTCATCAGACAGCAGCGACACCGGATCAATGCTCATCCGGTCCGGATCGCCAACATGGGCGTCACGTTTAAGGAAGGCGCGCTTGGTTGCCTCGATCAATCCATGGACATGGTCAAACCCGTCCAGTGCCGCACCGGAAAGCCCCAGCCGATCAAACAGGCCAAGGATCATCAGCGATGCCACACCCT
>NZ_DBGS01000088.1:0-8562 GCF_002295455.1 Thalassospira sp. UBA848
GCAGGGGAAAATCGCTGTTCGACTATGGTTTTGGTAAATATTGATGGTCTGAATATCGATAAATGAACTGGACGGCCGGGGATGAAAAACATCCCCGGCACCCCCAGTAGTGTGGCTCTTAGTTCTTCTGAGCCGCACGCCATTCCGCGATCAGATCGTCATATTTGACGGTCTCACCCTGCGGTTTTTCGTTGTCGAGCGGCGGTTTCGGAGCGCCCGGCTGGTCGAACCAGTACTGGGCATCACGCTCTTCGTTCAGCTTCGGTGCACATTCGCCACCGATGCCTGCACGCTCCAGACGCTGCAGAACACGGTCCATGGAGTTCGCAAGGTTGTCCATGGCTTCCTGCGGGGTCCGTTCGCCGGTAACAGCTTCGGCAACGTTCTGCCACCAGAGCTGTGCCAGTTTCGGATAATCCGGAACGTTGGTACCGGTCGGCGACCACTGAACACGGGCCGGCGAACGATAGAACTCAACCAGACCACCCCAGTTCGGTGCGACATCGGTCAGTTCCTGGGTGTCCAGGTCAGACTGACGGATCGGTGTCAGACCGGTGAGGGTCTTCTTCAGCGAAACGGTTTTCGAGGTGGTGAACTGTGCATAGAGCCATGCAGCTTTGCGGCGCTCAAGCGGGGTGGACTTCATCAGAGTCCAGGAACCCACGTCCTGATAGCCAAGCTTCATGCCTTCTTCCCAGTACGGGCCGTGCGGCGACGGGGCCATACGCCATTTCGGCGTGCCATCGTCGTTCACAACCGGGGTACCTTTTTTCGCCATGTCGGCGGTAAAGGCGGTGTACCAGAAGATCTGCTGTGCGATCTGGCCCTGTGCCGGAACCGGACCAGCTTCACCAAAGGTCATGCCGGCGGCTTCTGGCGGAGCATAAGCCTTGAGCCAGTCGATGTATTTGGTCAGCGCATAAACCGCTGCCGGGCCGTTTGCAGCACCACCACGGCTCACACTCGAGCCAGCCGGGGAGCAACCTTCAACACGGATACCCCATTCGTCGACCGGAAGGCCGTTCGGGATGCCCTTGTCGCCAGCACCTGCCATGGAAAGCCACGCATCGGTGAAGCGCCAACCCAGTGACGGGTCTTTTTTGCCGTAATCCATGTGGCCATAGACTTTCTGGCCATCGATTTCACCAACGTCATTGGTGAAGAATTCGGCGATATCTTCATAAGCCGACCAGTTGACCGGAACACCCAGGTCATAGCCGTACTTGTCCTTGAACTGCTTCTGCAGGTCTTCACGCTGGAACCAGTCATAGCGGAACCAGTACAGGTTCGCGAACTGCTGGTCAGGAAGCTGATAAAGCTTGCCATCCGGACCGGTGGTGAAGGACAGGCCGATGAAATCATCAAGATCAAGCGTCGGCGAGGTAACTTCTGCACCTTCGCCAGCCATCCAGTCGGTCAGCGGCACAACGGCGTCGTAACGCGCGTGGGTCCCGATCAGGTCCGAGTCATTGATATAGGCGTCATAGATGTTGCGGTTCGACTGCATTTGCGTCTGCAGTTTTTCGATCACATCGCCTTCGCCGATCAGGTCATGCGTCAGGTTGATCCCGGTGATTTCCGAGAACGCCTTTGCCAGAACCTTGGACTCGTATTCGTGCGTGGTGATGGTTTCCGACACCACATTGATGTCCATGCCACGGAACGGTTCAGCTGCTTTGATGAACCATTCCAGTTCGGCCATCTGGGCGTCTTTGCTTATGCTCGACGGCTGAAACTCGCTGTCGATCCATTTTTTCGCCGCGTCGGTATATTGATCTGCCATGGCCGGGTTCGCCAGCACAGCAAGACCAAGGGCGACGGCAACTGCGCTGCCTTTAACAACGCTTTTGGCACCTTTGGCTTTAACGATCATGTCGTTTTCTCCCTGGTCGTCTTCCTTATTGCTCATCCGGTAAACCCGGTCATCGACGCTGGGGGAAGACGGACAGCCCACCGTGATGAATACAGAGGAAACGGCACCGCTGTAGGATGCGGTACCGTCTCGGTTCTTAACCCCAGCGCATCACAACGATGAGCCAGACAAGTGCAATGATGGAGCCGATCCAAAGGGCGGCATCGGTAAATGCCAGCCAGCCCAGATGGATGTAGGCTGCGCCCACCAAACTGATAAACAGGCGATCTCCGCGTGTGGTGGTCAGTGGCAAAAAGCCACGCCGCGGTACGGTCGGTGAAACCGCCTGCCAAATTCCCATCCCGATCAGCATCAGAATGATGCAGCTAAAGAACGCTGCGGTAATCGGGGTCCAGGCCATCCATGCCATTTTGATATTCCTCCTGTTTTCCGATTACACGCGACCCATCGCGAAGCCTTTGGCGATGTAGTTGCGAACGAACCAGATCACCAAGGCGCCCGGGACAATTGTCAAAACACCCGCTGCGGCCAGAACGCCCCAATCAAGCCCCGATGCCGAGACGGTACGGGTCATGGTGGCGGCAATCGGCTTGGCCTCGACCGAGGTCAGCGTACGTGCCAGCAGAAGTTCAACCCAGCTGAACATGAAGCAGAAGAAGGCCGTTACACCGATGCCTGAACGGATCAGCGGAATGAAGATCGTGGTAAAGAAGCGCGGGAACGAATACCCGTCGATATAGGCCGTTTCATCAATTTCCTTGGGGATCCCCGACATGAAGCCTTCAAGGATCCAGACAGCCAGTGGCACGTTAAACAGGCAGTGTGCCAGTGCCACAGCAATATGGGTGTCAAACAGGCCGACACTGGAATACAGCTGGAAGAACGGCAACAGGAACACGGCCGGCGGTGCCATGCGGTTGGTCAGAAGCCAGAAGAACAGATGCTTGTCGCCGGTAAAGTTGAACCGCGAAAACGCATAAGCTGCGGGCAGGGCGACAACCAGTGAAATCACCACGTTGATGCCGACATAGATCATCGAGTTGATGTAACCCGTATACCATGCCGGATCGGTCAGGATCGTTGCATAGTTTGCCAGTGTCGGGTTGTCCGGGAACAAGGTCATTGCGCCCAGGATTTCCGTATTGGTCTTGATCGACATGTTGAACAGCCAATAGATCGGAACCAACAGGAACAGAATATAAAGAAGAAGTCCGATATGACGTTTCTGGAACTGCATTTTATTGTTCCCCCTGCTTTCCGGCGTTCATCACGACGGTATAGAAAACCCAGCAAACCAACAGAATGATCAGGAAGTAGACCAGCGAGAAGGCCGCAGCAGGACCAAGGTCAAACTGACCGACTGCCATCCGGGTCAGGAACTGGCTGAGGAAGGTGGTTGCGTTACCCGGACCGCCACCGGTGAGGACGAACGGTTCGGTATAGATCATGAAACTGTCCATGAAGCGCAGCAGAACACCGATCACGAGAACCGACTGCATCTTGGGCAGCTGAATGAAGCGGAACACGGCCCAGCGCGATGCACCGTCAATCTTGGCCGCCTGATAATAGGCATCCGGGATTGACCGCAAGCCAGCATAGCACAGCAGCACAATCAGGCTGGTCCAGTGCCAGACATCCATGACAAGTACCGTGATCCAGGCGTCCATCGGGTTCTGGGCATAGTTGTAATCAATGCCCATCAGATTGATGACATAGCCACCCAGACCAATGTCTGCACGGCCAAAGATCTGCCAGATGGTGCCAACCACGTTCCATGGAATAAGCAGCGGCAATGCCAGCAAGACCATCGATGCCGAAACACCCCAACCCTTGCGTGGCAGGGTCAGTGCGACCGCAATGCCCAGCGGAATTTCGATAAACAGAACCGAAAGGGTATAGAAAATCTGGCGCAGCAGCGCGTCATGAAGGCGGCTGTCGCCCAGAACCTGTTCAAACCATTCGGTGCCGACAAAGAACCGCGTTTGCGGATCGAAAATGTCCTGAACCGAATAGTTCACAACCGTCATCAGCGGAATGATCGCGCTGATGGCGACGATAAAGAACACTGGCAGGACGAGGAACCAGGCCTTGTTGTTGGTAATTTTGTTCATTTCCTCATCCCCCCCTTACGCGACCAACTGACTGTCGGCGTAAAGCTTGGTCCACTCCGGCGCAAAGCGCAGAATGCCGGACTGGCCGACAACCTGTTCGTCTTCGCCGAGCTTGACCTTGATTTCAGATGCGCCGAACCGGGTAGTCGCGATCTTGAACTGGCCAAGGTCTTCGACCTTGGTGATGTTGACTTCGATCCCGTTTCCGTCTGCTCCCTTGGCGGCATCGCCGGTATCAAGGGTCAGGAATTCGGGGCGAATGCCCAGTTCGATCTTGCCGTTTTGTTTTGAGATGGCCTCAAGGTGACGGTCCGAAAGGCCGATACGCTGGCCATCAACCCAGGCTGCGCCATCATCAATCTTGCAATCCATGATGTTCATGCCCGGGCTTCCGATGAAGTAACCGACAAAGGTATGGGCCGGATTTTCAAACAGTTCCTGCGGGGTGCCCAACTGCACGACCTTGCCGCCATACATGACAACGACCTTGTCGGCAAAGGTGAGCGCCTCGACCTGATCATGGGTGACATACACCATGGTCGGGCGCAGCTTGTTATGAATTTCCTTGAGCTTGCGACGCAAAACCCATTTCAGATGCGGGTCAATCACGGTCAGCGGTTCATCAAACAGAATGGCCGAGACATCGTCACGCACCAGACCACGCCCCAGCGAGATCGTCTGTTTTTCATCCGCGCCAAGGCCGCGTGCCTTTTGCTTGAGCTTGCCGGTCAGATCCAGCATGCCGGCAATTTCACGCACACGGGCATCGACACGCTTTTCATCAATGCCACGGTTGCGCAGCGGGAAGGCCAGGTTGTCATAGACCGTCATGGTGTCATAGATCACCGGGAACTGGAAAACCTGTGCGATGTTGCGCTCTTCCGGTGCCAGGTTGGTAACATCCTTGCCATCAAACAGGACCTGTCCGTGGGACGGGGTCAAAAGACCGGAAATGATGTTAAGCAATGTCGTCTTGCCACAGCCCGACGGGCCAAGAAGCGCATATGCGCCGCCATCTTCCCAAACGTGTTCCATTCGGCGCAGGGCATAATCCTCGTCCGTTTTCGGATCGGGGAAATAGGAATGCGCAAGGCTTTTAAGATCAATACGTGCCATTTTACTTACTCTTCCCTCACGCCGCTTTGCCATTGGTGACTTCGACCGGCGGGGCGGCCACGAGTTGCCCGGTTGCATCAAAGGCAAACAGGCGTGTCGGATCGACATAGAACTGGGTGGCTTCGCCAAGGCGCGGGTTGTGTACGCCTTCTTCCTGAATCACCCAGGAAACGTCGTTGAAATGGACGTGAACAAAGGTTTCCGAACCGGTGATTTCGGCCAGTTCGACCTGACCCTGCATCGCGACCGTGTCATCACCGGTCGGATCAACCGACAGATGGTTGGCGCGAATGCCAAGGGTGTAGTCACCATTGCCAAGATTTGCCAGATGCCCCGAAAGCGGAACCTGATGGCCGCTTTTCATGAAGATCGCGCCATCGCGAACTTCCGCTTCGACAAGGTTGATCGGCGGATCGGAAAAGATCAGACCGGTCTCGACCGACGTCGGGTTGTGATAAACCTGTGTGGTCGGACCAAACTGGGTCACCCGGCCTTCATGCATCACCGCGCATTTACCACCCAGAAGCAACGCTTCCATCGGTTCGGTCGTGGCATAGACAACAATGGTATCGCGTTCTGCCAGAAGGTTGGGGATCTCTTCGCGCAGTTCTTCGCGCAGCTTGTAATCAAGGTTGACCAGCGGCTCGTCAAGCAGCAGCAATTTGCAATCCTTGACCATGGCGCGCGCCATGGCGGTACGCTGCTGCTGGCCACCGGAAAGTTCCTGTGGCAGGCGATCAAGCAGATGTTCGATATGCATGAGTTCGGCTGTCGAGCGCACGCGCTTTTCGATCTCTGCCTTGTCGACACCCTGAAGCTTCAGCGGCGATGCAATATTGTCGTAAACATTCATCGACGGATAGTTGATGAACTGCTGATAGACCATGGCGACATTGCGTTTCTGCACGGCCTGGCCTGTTACGTCGGCATTATCAACAAGAATGCGGCCCTTGGTCGGGGGTTCAAGCCCGGCCATGATCCGCATCAGGGTGGTTTTCCCGGCCAGGGTCCGTCCCAAAAGGACGTTGAATGATCCCGGTTCCAGTGTCATCGACACATCGTCGATATGGGTCTCCCCACCCATGGTCTTGGTTATATTTTCAAGCGTAAGGGTCATTTTCCACTGTTTCCTTCGCCCGTTTTCACGGTGTTTTTTGATGTCGGTTCGGTTTTGAACCATTGGACAATGGCATTACGCGTCTCATCCGAAAGGTGCAGCCCCAGTTTGGAGCGGCGCCACAAAATATCATCGGCCGTTCTGGCCCATTCGTGATCCACCAGATAGCGCAATTCGCACTCATATACGTCGTCGCCGAAGTGCTTTCCAAGCCCTTTTAGATCCTTGGCTGTACCAATGATCATGTCGGTGAGTGTGCCGTAGTTTTGCACGTAGCGGTAGATTTGTGCGTCCGGAATCCAGGGAAACTTCTTGTGCGTTGCGGCAAGATAGCGCTCGAAATCTGCATCGGGGATGTCGCCGCCCGGAAGCGGCTTGTCGGCTGTCCATCTTGTGTCATCGCGGCCAAGCAGCGGGCAGAGCTTGCTCATCGCTGACTCAGCAAGCTTGCGATAGGTGGTGATCTTGCCGCCATAGATGTTTAGAAGCGGCGCACCATCATCTGACTGATTGCCCCGGTCAATTTCGAGAACATAATCGCGGGTCACCTGTGATGCGTCTTCGCTGCCATCGCCATACAGCGGACGGACACCGGAATAGGCCCAAACAACGTCGTCGGTGGTGATTTTCTTGTCGAAATAGGTATTGGACAATTCGCACAGATATTTAGTTTCATCCGCGCTGATCGCGACCTTGGCCGGATCGCCCTTGTAGTCCCGGTCGGTGGTGCCGATCAGGGTGAAGTCCTGCTCATAGGGGATGGCAAAAACAATGCGACCGTCCGGGTTCTGGAAGATATAGCAATAGTCATGGTCAAACAGCTTGGGTACCACGATGTGGCTGCCCTGTACCATGCGAATGCCCTGTTTCTTCTTGGCTTCAACCCGGCTTTCAAGGAGCTCTGCACACCAGGGGCCGGCGGCATTAACCAGCGATTTTGCCTTGATGGTCTTTTCCGACCCATTATCGATATCACGAAGTGTGACGACCCAAAGATCGCCTTCGCGCTTGGCCGAAACACATTCGGTGCGGGTTTCGATATCGGCACCCCGATCACGGGCATCCATGGCGTTAAGCACCACAAGGCGCGCGTCCTGAACCCAGCAATCGGAATAGACAAATGCCTTGTCCATGCCCTTGACCAGTGGCGCACCGGCCGGATGGCTGCTGAGTTTGATGCCCTCTGATCCCGGCAGCTTTTCGCGCCCGCCAAGGTGGTCATACAGAAACAGGCCCAAACGGATCATCCATGCCGGACGCAAACCTTTGACGTGGGGCAGGACAAACCGAAGTGGCCAAATGATGTGCGGGGCTGCGCGCAGCAGAACTTCGCGTTCAATCAACGCTTCGCGCACAAGGCGGAATTCATAATGCTCAAGATAGCGCAGGCCGCCATGGATCAGCTTCGTGCTTGCCGATGAGGTCGCGCTGGCAAGGTCATCTTTTTCACACAGATAAACCTTGAGCCCGCGGCCTGACGCGTCACGCGCGATACCCGTGCCATTGATCCCACCACCAATAATGGCGATGTCGTATGTGTCTGGATTGAGCAACCGATTCCTCCCCAATTGCTCTTATTTGTGACAGTTGTTCTCAACTGCCGTTCTGTTCTTTCACAAACGTTACGAATGCCCCAAAATAATTGCAAGCGAAAATTATGGCGAATTGAAATTTTCGATTATGAACTTCGATGGCCGCGATATAATCTGTTGTTATTGTTCTATATTTTCTGACGCGCCTGGTTTTCCATTGCCAGAAAGCCTTCTTCGTTCACTTACAGTCAGGGGCGATCAAAGCCCAGAATCGGTTGAAAATGAAAAAATACGCGATGCGAAGGTGGTTTTGCGCCCACTGAGTTATCTGCGTGATCTATGGGCGCCGGGAATAGGTCGACAGATGGCAATGTGCCGCAGGTTCTTTTAAATCGGGGGCTGAAACACCGGTTATGTGCAATCTTCTGGCAAAGCGGGTGGTAACCCCGGTTTGCGATTGCTATTGGGTAAATATCCCGCAAAAATGTGGCATCCACCACGGAGCAGACTAGATAAGAACCAGAGTTCGATCATGTCGCTCCCAATAATGCTTTTCGGAGGCACTCAAATGAATTCGCTTAAAGACCCCAGTCTTTTCAACCAGCAGGCCTATGTCGGCGGGGAATGGGTCGATGCTCCAGACGGAAAAACCGAACAGGTGACCAACCCGGCAACCGGCGAAGTGCTTGGCACTGTTCCTGTGCTTGGCCGCGATGCCGTTGCCCATGCGGTTGACGTCGCCGAAAAGGCGCAAAAGGCCTGGAAAAAACGCACCGCCAAGGAACGGTCTGCCATTCTGATGAAATGGTACGA
>NZ_DBGS01000116.1:0-77973 GCF_002295455.1 Thalassospira sp. UBA848
GCCGATCCCAACCGCGATCAAAGCTATTTCCTGTTCACCACCACCCAGGAACAGCTCGATTTTCTGCGCTTCCCGCTGGGTCATTTGATGAGCAAGGCGGAAACCCGTGCCTTGGCCGCCAAATATGGTCTTGAAGTTGCCGATAAACCCGACAGTCAGGACATCTGCTTTGTCCCGGATGGCAAATATGCCCGTCTGGTCGAAAAGCTCCGTCCCGAAGCCGGTGAGCCGGGCGAGATCGTTGATCTTGATGGCAATGTGCTGGGCGATCATCGTGGCCTGATCCATTACACGGTCGGGCAGCGCCGTGGGCTTAACATCGGCGGCACGGCCGAACCGCTTTATGTCGTCAAACTCTCGCCGGAAAAACGTCAGGTCATTGTTGGCCCGAAGGCCGCACTTGCCAAGAAACTGGTTTATGTCCGCGAACTGAACTGGCTTGATGGCGACCAGATTGATGAAAACGGGGTAGAGGTCGAAGTCAAACTGCGCTCGGCCATGCAGCCGACCACAGCGACGATCTTCCCCGAAGCCGCTGGCGAAGCCCGCATTGAACTGCATGATGCCCAGTTTGGCATCGCACCGGGGCAGGCTGGTGTCTTCTATCAGGGCGAACGCGTTCTCGGCGGTGGCTGGATCACCCGCGAAGAGCTGATAGGCAACACAGCCAGTGCTGCCTGATCCATCACGCCTGATGACCAAATAAGGCGGGCGAGGGCAGATGTTCCTCGCCCGCTGGTTTTACGGGAATGTTTTTTGACAAAATCGTCAAAAAGGCGCTTGACGGGGACGGCTCCCTGACTTAAAAACCGCCTCGTTCCGCACCGTACGGAACACCATAAAATTGCTTGTGGCGGAGTAGCTCAGCTGGTTAGAGCAGCGGAATCATAATCCGCGTGTCGGGGGTTCAAGTCCCTCCTCCGCTACCAATTAAACAAGCCCTGCATCCATGATGCAGGGCTTGTTTCATTTCTACGCGCAGGATCGGGCTTGCCCCCGTGGGTTCGCGAGAAAGCGAAGCACGCAGCTTTCGAGAGACATCGCACCCCGTGCGATGGTCCGCCGGGCTCCGCCCAAGGATAAAAAGCAGCCCAAAGGCTGGTTTTTACAATTCCCGAATTAGCAACTAGTGAGTCCGCAGGCTTCGCCAAGTTTTTTTTGCGATGCAATTGTGGACTGCACTTTTTTGCGACCTAAAATTATGCTTCTCTGAAATACATCATATTATGAGTTGTAAGTTTTTAGGAAACCCAAATGCGGATTAGTAGCATCACCATTGAAAACTATCGCGCGGTGCAGCGACAAAAAGTAGAGCTTGGTGATCTGACAGCTTTTGTCGGAGCTAACGGAGCTGGAAAATCAACGGTGCTAAAAGCTCTTGACTTGTTCTACGCCACGAAAGCTCCGGCGATTGCACCAGACGATTTTTTCAATAGGAATACAAACAAGCCGATCTCAAAAACTGTGGAGTATCGAGATTTTTCTGCAGACGAGCAGCGCGAGTTTCAGTCAAAGATAAAAGACGGTAAAATGGCTGTTACTAGGATGTTCTTCTCCTCAGACTCAGATCGGCACGGTCTTTATCAAACTTCGTCTCTTCAGCACCGAGGGTTTGATGAAGTCAGAAAATCTGGAAAGGTTGGCGACAAAAGGAGCGCTTACAACGCGTTGCTAAACGATAGTCGGTATGCAGGTTCCTTAGAGCGTGCTTCAACTGCCGCAGACATCGAAGCCCAACTGGTTGGGTGGGAGTTGTCGAACCCTCAGGCTTGCGAGATGGGATTAGATGGAGGGAGTTTCTTTGGCTTGAAAGCGGTCGCCCAGAACAAGCTGACCCAACGAAGTAAGTGGATTTATATCCCTGCAGTTAAGGATGCTTCTTCTGAGACAGGAACAGCTAAGGGCTCCGCAATTGGCCAGTTAGTTGACTTGGTGGTGCGGTCAAAATTTGAAGGACGTAAAGAATATCGGGAATTTAGAGCTAGGTTTGAAGAACAGTATGCTGAGCTAACTAGTGTAGAAAATAACCCTGGGTTGGTGCGGTTGCAAGATGATCTCAGTTTGCACTTAAAGAGCTTTTATCCAACTGCGAATCTTGGCCTTGAACTGGGGTTCGGCTCCAGTTTGCAGCTTCCACCACCTGTGCATAATCTATCTATAAGTGACGAAGGCTTTGAAACATCGGTGGACCGCATGGGGCACGGATTGCAGCGTGCGCTGGTCATGGCCTTGGCTCAACAACTTGCTTTGACTCCGGAACAAGTAATGGATGAGGATGCAAGTGAAGAGGTGCGTCCAGATGATGAGCAAACGTTAATTCTGGCAATTGAAGAACCTGAAATTTATCAACATCCAGCAAAGCAGAGGCACTTCTATAAGGTGCTTCAAAACCTCTCACAGAATGGTGTTTCTGGCACTGGTTCGAAGGTTCAAGTGCTCTACACCACCCATTCTCCGCTTCTACTATCGGTTGAGCGCTTCGACGAGATCAGAATTGTAAAAAGAGACAACAACGCAGATGACGTAAGTTGTTCAGTGTCGTCTTCTTCGTCGGCTGATGACGTGTGCAAGATAATGAAGCACGCCAAGAATGAGGATTCCGTGATTGACGAGAGTTTTGTGCGAAAAGTTAAGAGTTCTCTTCATACTATGGAAGGGTATGTTTCGGAGGGGTTCTTTGCCAGAGCTGTTGTTTTAGTTGAGGGCAAGAGCGATCAAGCAATCTTGGAGGTTGTGGCCCAGAAGTTTGGAAAGGACTTAGGCGCCAAGGATATTTCGATTTTAAGTTTGGGTAGCAAGGGTAATTTCCTAAAAACCGCAGCAGTTTTCCAGGCTTTCTCAATACCAATTTTTCTTCTTTGGGATGGAGATGGCGGCGATCAAGAGAACGCAAATTTACTGCGGTTCTCTGGAGTTCCAGAACATCTTATTGATGTGAACGAAGAGAGGGTCTCTGAATTCTATGCTTGTTTTCGAGGGGACCTTGAAAAGCAAGTTAGCTCTCAATTGGGCGAGGAAAAATATGCTGCATACAAGCAAGAGGCTTTCGAATTCTTTGACGTTAAGGCAAGAGAGGCAATGAAGCGGCCAGCTGTTGCGAATTGGATTTTTGATAAAGCTTACAGCGATGGTGCATCATTCCCATTTGTAGAAGAAATCGTGAATAAAATTTACGAGTTGGTTTAATCATTGTCTCAGTGCTTGGCTAATAGGATTCTGTGATGCCTTATTTCAACTCCTCTGCGATTAATAGAGCTGAGTATGATCAAAAGACCTTGGTTCTTACCATTTGGTTTGTAGAGAGCGGCGGACCTTACTCCTATGACAATGTTCCTCCAGAAGTTTTTGAAGGTTTGTGTAACGCCTACTCGAAGGGGCGGTATTATAATGAATTCATAAGAGATAGGTTTTAACTCAACAGTCACGTTAGTTTTTCCGCATAACTAACTAGTTTTAGCCTTGGCCAGCCATAGCCTGCAACGCCCGCCAAATCTCACCCTTAACCCGGCCCATCGTCTGATCACGCCGTCTGATGGCGAAGACTTCTGTATGACGCGGGCGGAAACCTTCGATGTTAAGCGCAACAAGCTCGCCGTTTTTAAGTTCTTCCGCGATCATGTGTTCGGGCAGGCCGCCCCAGCCGTGGCCATTCATGATGACTGATTTCTTGGTGGCGAAATCCGAGACGGTCCAGCGTCGTCCACCGGCAAGCACATCGCGCGACTGATCGTAATCCGGGCCACCGGTGCCCGAGACAATGACCTGAACATAGCTTTGCATTTCCATGCGCGATCGCATGCCGCTGCGCCCGGCCACGGGGAAGCTGCGGTGGGCGACAGGGCGGATGACGACTGCGCCGACAGGCGTGGTTTCGACGTGGTCGATGTCGACCCCCTCCAACCCCGCGATGATCAGATCGGCTTCCCCCTTCATCAACCGGGCCAGCGGGCCGCCCATCATTTCGGTGGCAACCGCGATGTGGGTATTGGGGAATTTATCGCCGATTTCACCGAGAATTTTAAGGATCGGTTCGAGTGACATGGTTGCGGTCAGCGCAATGCGCACCAGCGGTTCCTGTGTGCTGCGCAGTTCCTGTGCCGTGGCCTGAAGCTTGTGAAATTGATCAAGTACGCGGGTGGCTTCACGCAGGAACACTTCGCCTTCTGATGACAGGCGGGGGCGGTAGTCTTCGCGCGAAAAGATGGCAAAGCCCAGCTCGTCTTCCAGTTTGCGCACCTGATGGCTGATGGCCGATTGCGCCTTGTTCAGGCGATCCGCGGCCCCGCGAAAGGTGCCGGTACTGACAACCGCGTCAACGGCGATGAGTTGTTCGAGGTTCATGTATGCCCCAAGATGATCTGATTTATAGATCATTACTATGAAAAGTCGATATTATCAATTGCTCGTCTGGTTTGGCATTAAGGCATCATAGATCAAACCAAAGGAGCTACCCATGAAACTCTATTACTTGCCCGGTGCCTGTTCGCTTGCCAGCCACATCATGTTGCATGAAGTGGGGGCGAAGTTTGACATCGAAAGCGTTGATGTTGCGCAAGGCCTGACCGAAACCGGCCGCACATATCGCGAAATCAGCCCGAATGGCTATGTCCCCGCCCTTGAGATCGAAACGGGGGATACCCTGACCGAAGGTGTCGCGATCTTGCAATACATCGCTGATACCCACCCGTACAGTGCCTTTTCGCCAAAGCCCGGTTCGGTTGCACGCGCGCGCCTGCAACAGTTTCTGAACTTTGCGGCGG
The DNA here is from genome assembly GCF_002295455.1 of Thalassospira sp. UBA848. Classification (NCBI taxonomy): domain Bacteria; kingdom Pseudomonadati; phylum Pseudomonadota; class Alphaproteobacteria; order Rhodospirillales; family Thalassospiraceae; genus Thalassospira; species Thalassospira sp. UBA848. The sequence continues at coordinate 4,761 of NZ_DBGS01000116.1, forward strand.
CGGAATTGCATAAATCCTGGGGCCCGCTTTTCACCGATGGGTCGAGCGCGGCGGAACAGCTTGCGGCCAAGCAAAGGGTCGGAACCAAGTTCGATTATCTTGAAAGCGTATTGGCAGATGGCCGCGAATACCTTGTTGAAAACCGGTTCTCGGTGGCTGATGCCTATACCTTTGTTCTGGCGAACTGGGCGAATTTCAAGGAAATCGATCTGGGCAACTGGCCGAACCTTGCGACGTTTGTTGCGCGCATTCAGGCCCGCCCGGCAACGCTGGCTGCGATGAAGGCCGAAGGGCTTGTGTGATGAAATCATCTGATGAATTGCAGATCGACGCGTTGATGGAGCGCTATTTCGAAGGGCTTTATCACTCTGACAGTGCAGTCCTGCGCACCGTGTTCCACCCGGAACTTGCCTATGTCAATGCGACGGATGGCAATCACGAGTTCATGGACCTTGAGACGTACATGACGCGGATCGATAACCGTGACCCCCCGGCCAAACGCGGTGATCCCCGCCGCGAAAGCGTTGACCGGGTATCCCTGACGGGCCACCAGATGGGCCTGATCGAAGCCCGCATGACCATGATGGGCCGGGATTATCAAGACCTGCTGACACTGATCCATACCGATGACGGATGGCAGGTGATCACCAAGGTTTTCGCATATCGCGCAAAGGAGGACTGAGCAATGCCGTACGTCAATATCAAGGTCACCCGTGAAGGCGGGCCGGATGGAACCGGCCCAACACCGGAAGAAAAAGTGCAACTGATCAAGGGCGTAACTGATCTGCTTCAGAACGTCCTGAACAAGTCACCTGCGACAACTTTTGTTGTGATTGACGAGGTGTCTCTGGACGACTGGGGTATATCGGGCCGGTCCGTCCGAGATATCCGGTCAACCCAAAGCTAGCTCTGCATACCCTTAGCCCGCCTCAATGAAGAATCCCTGCACCATGGGATACAGGGATTCTTTTTCGTCTCGGACATTTTTAAAACTGTCAGCGTGACGCTCTATTTTGTGACGCTGGCCCTGCCAAGGACTTCATTATTGATGCACGATGCGTAAATCCAATCAGAGTCTGTCACGCCCAACTTGTTACACAGCGCCTGAGACGATGGATTATCAAGGCGCACACCTGTCATAAACCCTCTTGCTGCCTCTTTTTCCCACATATGGATGATTGCCATGGCGCCAAGAATTAGTCCGATTTTCTCACCGCGTCTGTCCCTGCGTGTGGCCAGCATTCCCCAAAACACATCGTTTGGTCTGGGGCCAGAGGCGTGATGCATGACAAATGACGATGCACTTGCAACAGGGACGCCAACCGAATCAATTGCTGCGAAGTTTATGCCGCGTCTGGCTTGACCACGCATGATGAACCCCGGAACGGGCATTACATCACAGGATTGGCAAAGTGCTGCAACATCAGCGACCAGTGCTGTCGGGGACGTTTCGTCAAGTGCGACAATCGATAGGTCATCTGGCAGGGTATGTTTATCAAGGATTTGACGGCTGGCATCATAAGCTGCTTTGCCACCCCAGTAGTGTTCATGGCGGTCGCTGGAAAAACCGCGCGCTTTCAGTTCAGAAAACAGACTGTCGACCTCGGACTTAGGGAAGTAATAGGCAACAGAAGCACCAAGAAGGCTTGCGATAGAGGTCAGCACATCGGCGGTATCATTCTGTGGATCAGAAAGGGAAATTGTTCGGCCGTAATACGCAAATCTTGGATTGTCCTGCATGAATGTCCAAAGGGCAGCACTCCTCTTCATCAGAGCGATGCTGCTTTCTGTCCCAAAAAACTCCTGATGATTATCCAACTTTGTTCCTTTGCATGGTTTGCCGAATTCGAACCGATTTCCGGGTTCGTTTAGCTGATAAAGGTTGCGTGGATTACTGCCACATCTGGTTAGATAGGGACGGTGTCATGCCCGGACAATATACCATCGTTCATGCCGATGCTGGTTCAGTCTGCTAAGATCGCAAGCCTAGTGGTGATCGAAACACGTGGGTTGTCTGGTGTAATGCCCGACGCTATAGGTCATAACCCTTTGGGAGGTTATTGCTTAAACAGGCACGGGTCGAAAGGAGCTCGATGAAACAGTATGTTGTAAAGAAATCAGAAATTGATGCGTTTGACGGCACGGCAAAGACCCATTTCCTCAATGAAAATGCAAAGCGCACAAACAAGTCCTTGGGCGATATGACCGGCCTGACCGGGCTTGGCTTTCATATCATCGACGTCCCGCCGGGCTGTTGGTCGACCGAGTATCACGTCCACCATTTCGAGGACGAATGCACCTATGTTCTTTCCGGGACAGGCACGGTTATAATCGGCGACGAAACCCATCCTATCGAAGCAGGCGATTTCATCGGCTATCGCAAGGGCGGACTGCCCCATACCATGAAGAATACAGGCCAAGACGTGCTTCGCTGCATTGTCGCCGGTGAAAGGCTTGACCACGACGTTGCGGATTACCCGAACAAAAAGAAGCGGATTTACCGTAATGCCGGTCAGAAGTGGGACCTTGTCGATCACGACGCCATTGCCAATCCGCAGGCCGGTAAGAAATAGACCTGACCCGTGCATAGGTTGCGCGGCTTGGTGCGGATCGCGGGCTTGAGATTGCGCTGATATCCTCCGCCCGGTTTTCCCTATCACCACTTTGATCAACTGGACTGGCATTTGGCTGATAAGGTAACGTAATACTAGCGTTTCTGACGAGAACCGGGAGTGGAACATGTCGGGCGGGCAAGATCAGACGCGTCGTCGGTCACTATTGCCATTTGCCTATTCGCTACAGGCATTGGTGCGCGGGCGACTTTGGTTGCAAGTTTTGGTCGGCATGGTGCTGGGAGTGGGGACCGGTCTGCTGATCGGTCCGACAACCGGGCTGCTGTCGCGCGAAACGGCATCGGTAGTGGGCAACTGGCTGGCCTTTCCCGGACATCTTTTCCTTGCGCTTATCCAGATGATCGTCATCCCGCTGGTGTTTTCATCGATCATTCGTGGCCTGTGTTCGTCGGATGATATTGATCAATTGCGCAGGCTTGGGGTTCGGGCGGTGCTGTTCTTTGTGCTGACGACCGCGATTGCTGTGACCATCGGGGTTGCCCTGGCCTTGTTTATCCGCCCCGGCGATTACGTGGATGCCACCAACCTTGGTCTGGCCAGTGCGATCGGGGCCCCGGCCGAGGCCGCTGGCAGCGGGCAGGCACGGCTACTTGATTTGCCGGCACATGTTTTAACGCTTCTGCCGTCCAATCCGCTGTCCTCGATGGTTGAAAGCAACATGCTGCAGATTGTTATATTTGCCAGCATTTTTGGTGTGGCGCTTGTCGTGATGCAACGCGACAAAGCCCGCCCGGTGCTTGATCTGCTGGCGAGCTTGCAGGAAGTCTGTTTGACCATCGTGAAATGGGCCATGTGGCTGGCGCCGCTTGCCGTCTTTGGTCTGATGGCGCGTCTGACTGCCGATACCGGGCCACAGGCATTGTTGGGTATGCTGGTCTATGTGGCGACGGTGCTGCTGGGCCTGGGGCTGATGCTTGGGATGTTGCTTGTGGTTGCGCGCATATACGGCGGTTTGCCACCACGCGTATTTATCGGTGCGGCCAAGGATGTCATGTTGCTGGCCTTTTCGACCTCAAGTTCGGCCGCTGTGATGCCGCTGTCGATCAAAACGGCCGAAGGGCCGCTCAAGGTCAAAAAACATATCAGCCAGTTTGTCATTCCGCTTGGTGCAACAATCAACATGAACGGCACGGCCTTGTATCAAGGCGTTGCTGCGATTTTCATCGCCCAGGTTTTTGGTGTCGAAATTGGCTCTGCCGGGTTGGTTCTGATTGTGCTGACGTCTGTGGGGGCGTCGATTGGTTCGCCGGCGACGCCCGGGGTCGGGATCGTCATCCTGTCGACCATTCTGGTGTCGATCGGTGTTCCGGCATCGGGGATCGCCCTGATCATGGGGGTGGACCGGCTTCTGGATATGAGCCGCACGGTGATCAATGTTTGCGGGGATCTGGTCGCCTGTATCGTGCTTGATCGCATGGATCAGACCGACACCGAAGTTACCGATGACCCGGCAGAACCATCCCGGGCAGAGGCCGAAACCACTTGATCGGCAGCGTGAAGGCGAGGAGCGACTTTCTGTGATCTTTGTTCCAAGTCATGGACAGAGACCCACTAAAGGCGAGATTGTTCCAAAGGTTAGATTCCAATTATACATTGGTATGTATATATTCAGCGTGACAAATTTACCCGGGAAAACCACGCCTGCCGATGACCTATGTCGACTATCTTTCCATTATGTTTGCGTTCGTTGCCGTTGGCGCATTGGCATATTCCGTCCATTCGCGCCGGCAGGCGCGGACGACGCTCAATGTATTCGATACCCTGATGGCGAACATTTCGGACGGTGTCGTGACGTTGGGCGCAGATGGATCGGTTCAGGCGCTGAACGCCGCAGCGGCAGAGATGTTTGATCAGCCGGAGGGCGCGGTTTCCGGGCTTCGTCTTACCGATCTTTTGCCTGATGGGCCTGAAAATACTGATAAAACGCAGGCAACCGAATACCGAAGCAACGCGATGCGCTCGAACGGGACGACTTTCCCGGTTGAGGTAAAGCGCCTCGTGCTCCGGGGTCAGAATGAACGTGTGCTGATCGTCCGTGATCTCTCACGTGTGCGACCGGACGCGCATGAGGAAGAGCAACGCTTCCAGCAAAGCCAGTATTTCGCGCGCATCGGGACTTGGGACTGGCGCGTGGATACCGACGAACTTTACTGGTCCGACGCCATTTACGGCATGTTCGGCTATAAACCGGGCGAGGTAACGCCGACCTATTCCCTGTTCTGTGATGCCGTACATCCCGACGACAAGGAACGTGTCCGCGAAGGTGAAATCCGCTGCATTGAAACCGGCCAGAACCATGACGAGGAATACCGCGTTGTCTGGCCGAACGGCACCATTCGATGGCTGCGCGAAACCGGCAACGTCATCAAGGATGAGGCCGGGGAAACCATCAAAATGATGGGCGTTGTGCGCGACATTACCGAGGAACGCGAAGAGGTCGATCAAATCCGCGACCTTGCGTTCCATGATCCACTCACCCGCTTGCCCAACCGGATCATCTTCGAGGACAGGCTCTCAAGGGCGATTGAGCGTGCAAACCGTCATCAAAAACAGGTTGCCGTTGTCTTTATCGATCTGGACGGTTTCAAGCTGATCAATGACGAACTTGGCCACGCTGCCGGAGACCGTGTTTTGGTCAATACCGGGCAGCGTCTGGTCAATGCTGTTCGGGCAACTGATACTGTTGCGCGCATCGGCGGTGATGAATTCACCATCATCCTTGAGGATCTGGATAACGACGCCGAGGTGCATGGTGTCGCCAAGAAGATCATTGGTACAGTGTCCACGCCGATGGAGCTCGGGGACGGCACGTATCATGTGGGGGCGAGCCTTGGTATTGCGATCTATCCCGAACATGCCCGAACGCTTGATACCCTGATCCATATCGCTGATCAGGCGATGTATGCCGCCAAGGCGACGGGAACGAACCTTTATCGTATCGGTTGGGAGATGGCAGACTGATGGCCGAGATGATCGAAATACGCCCCGCGACGGGTGCCGACCGGGATGCCTGGGCCGGCCTGTTTCGCGACTATATGGTGTTTTATGGCTGCGCGGTCTCTGAAACCGCACTTGATACGACATGGGGCTGGATCATCGAGCCTGACGGACCAATGGACTGCCTTTTGGCTCTCAGGGACGGTCAGGTGATCGGATTTGCCCAATACCGCGCCGTGCCGGAAACCCTGACGGGTAGCTGGTTCGGCCAACTTGACGATCTATACGTCACACCAGAAGCCCGAAGCCACGGAGTGGCTCAGGCCCTGATGCAGCGGCTGGGCGAAACTGCCCGCGATCGCGGCTGGTTCAAACTTGCCTGGATCACGGCAGAAGACAACGCGACAGCACGGCGGCTTTACGATCAGATCGGCAAGGCTTCTAACTGGGTGGTTTATGAGAAGCCAATTGAGGGCTAAGGTCTGAAAGGTCGCTATCCTCTCTTCCTTGGTATCAGTCGACCATCGATCATCGCCAGTCCTGCCCCAATCACCGTCATGCCGATGATATGTTGCATCATCAGTGTTTCCCCGAGAAAGCCAACACCCAACAGAATCGCACTGACCGGAATCAGGAAGGTCACAAGCAGAAGGTTGCTTGCCCCGGCACGCTTGAGGATGGCGAAGTAAAGGATATAGGCCAGCGCAGTGCTGAGTGTTGCAAAGCCGAGCACGGCAAGGATGGTGCTGGTGGTGGGAACGGGCAGTTGCCAGGGCTGATCAACGATGATTGAAAGTGGCAGGAGCATCAGGCTCGAAGCACTCGTCATCCCGGCTGCCGTCAGGATCGGCGGGGTGGTGGAAAAACGTCTGCCAAACACCCCGGCACAGCCATAGCTGAAGGCGGCAAGCAAAACGGCACCCGGCGCAAGCAGACCTATCGTGTTGCCAGATGTCGGAAGGCCGAAAATCACAACCACACCGCCAAACCCAATCAGCACGCCGATAGCTTTGCGCGCCGTCAGTTTTTCCGTATCTGTCGCAATGTGGGCAATCAGCAGGGTGAAAAGCGGGGTCGTGGCATTCAGGATGGCGGCAAGGCTGCTGGTGATTTGTGTCTGACTCCAGACAATCAGGCAAAAGGGCACAAGGTTATTAAGCCCGCCCATCACGGCAACGCCCGCCCAGAATTTCGGATTACGCGGTATGGCAATATCGCGCAACACCACCACCCACCACAGAACCATGGTCGCAATCGACACCCGACACAGCACAAGCGTCAGCGGCGGCAGATCGACAAGCGCGATTTTGGTAAAGAAAAACGACCCACCCCACAGGACCGATAGCGAAATCAGCATCAACCAGCTGATGCGGTCCATCGGTTGGGCAGGTGGTTGCTTGGGATGTAAGCCGCCTGCGGTAGAGAGGTTTCTTGGCCCATCAATACCACGATGTTTCGGGCGTGAAGCCAGTTCCATATCAAGCGATATCAAACGTGTGGTGTTTTCATGGGGCAGCATCGCGGGCTCCGTCGATCTGTTGGTGACCAACGAAGATTAGGAGGATTGGCTTTTTGCTGCTCGCCAGTTTCGGACTTTGACGAAAACGCCTGACTAGGGGCGCTTAAGATCGTTGTCACGTGCTTGGTATTGTTTGATAATTGAACAGGTTCAGGCGCCGTTAAAGAATTGCGGATTATTTTAGCATTCTTGTTGGCACGTCGTTTTCCATTGCTCAGGTGAGGTTTTAGGTGGTCAGTCCTTATGAAAATCTGGGAGACGAACGCTTCTGGCGGACCGGTGTCGCCAAGGAAAATCCGCGTAAGGTCAAGAACATACACCGACCACGTTGGGCAATATCCGAGACCGACACCATCGTCACGATGGGGAGCTGTTTTGCGCAGCATATCGCGACAGTTTTGCGCGAGCGCGGCCTTAATGTGCCATTCTTTGATACGACCGATAATATTAAATCGAAAACGTATTCTGCGAACTACGGGAACATTTATACGGTCAGCCAAGCCTTGCTGCTGATCGAAGAGGTGTCTGGTAAACGGCCCGTCATGGAAGAGTATTGGGCGCTCAAGGACGGTTATGTGGATGCAGTACGTCCGAATGTCTTCGAGCAACCAGTAAAGAGCAGAGATGAACTATCCGGTCTCCGCATGAAGCACCTTGCCGCTGTCAGGAGTGCTATCAATGAACTGGATATTTTGGTCTTTACACTCGGCCTTACTGAAGCATGGATTTTAAAGAATTCGGGCAGAACCCTGCCTGTTGCTCCAGGTGTTGTAGCTGGGGATTTTGATCCAGCATTACACACGTTCCACAACTTTACATATGATGAGATACTCTCAGATCTGAATGCGCTATGTAACGAAATCAAATCGCTACGTGGTGGCAAGGAATTCAAGCTGATACTGACTGTGTCACCTGTACCACTTACCGCGACATATGAAGATCAGCATGTCCTGAAATCGACGACCTATTCCAAGGCGGTTTTACGTGTTGTTGCCGAAGAATTTGTCCGCAAAAACATGTTTGCGGATTATTTCCCTTCTTTTGAACTCGTCAACAATCCTGCGGCAATGGCGAACTATTTCGAGGCGAATATGCGCTCGGTTCGGGCTGAGGCAGTCGACATTGTGATGTCGCATTTCCTCGCGGCGTATCTTCCGGCCAAAGAGGCACCAAAAGCAGAAAGTACAGACGTCGTTCCCGAACAGGCGAGGTCGATGGATGCCGATTGCGAAGAGGAGATGATTGAAGGTTACAAGGCTGAAAAGAACATCAATGCGTTCGTTCATGCCGATATGACGGTAATGTTTGGCGACAGCCATTTAACGTCGACATATAAAAATATGTTGGAGCGCCCGGAAGCCGAAGGGTTTGCTTTTGCGCCCATCCGGCTGTTGGCCAACAACCCTAATCAGGAACTTGGTGTACACGGTTTAAGAACGTTCATCTTCAAGAAAGAACATTCGAATTTCGAGGATTTCTTTGTGCAGAATCCGCGAGACCTCGTTGTCGTAGGGATGGGATTCTTTGGCGACAATATTGTTCGTGCGCATGGGGATATGCGCCCCGAGGTGGAGCAGCGTGCTAGAGAAGAGCTAACCCCTCAGTTGCCTCAGGTGACAGAGGTCACGCAAGAGTTGGTCCGTTTTTATGCCCTAAAGCTTCAGAATCAGATTAACTTCGCTGCCCGCCTGGAGAAGTTTACCAGTTATGAGCGCATCTTTTGGATTGTTTCCCCTGATATGCCGGAAACGACTGGACGTTTTCGGTTGGGGGACGCGTTCGTGGATGGCGGATCCTACAGGGTCCACAAGTCTGCCTATAAAATTGCATTCGATATGTGGGCGGACAAACTTGTGCGGACGAAATTTATCCAGCACCCATGGGATCAGCTATGTGCAGATAACGGGTTTACCAAGGATGATTACTTCATGGGCCCTCCTGGCAATATCCATTGTGCTCCTTCCTTCTATGATTCAACTCTAGATGAGTTAAGGCGTTTGCAGAAAGCCTGATCGGTGCATTCTAGTCGGAAGCTTAGCTTAAACCTAAGCGAGAACAGATCGTACAGGGGATTAACCCTATTCCGCCGCAATGGTTTTATTCCTCACACCAATGAATTTCGGAAGCTTTGCGAAAATCGTGATGTTGCCGAGCAACACCATCGCAAGCCCGGTTGCCCCGATCGGTGTCCACACATAGCCTTCAAGGAAGGTCGAGACCGTCAGCGCCACAACAGGGAACAGCACGGTGACATAGGCCGCTCGTCCGGCTCCGACGCGGTTGACCAGGGCGAGATAGGCGATGAAGGCCACGACCGAGCCCGGAATGGCGAGATACAGTAAGCCACCGATATAAAGCGGATCGGTTGGCAGGATCGGCGTCTGGCCGCGGAGCATGGCAAAGATGAACAACAATACCGTGCCATAAATCATGCCGCGCGCAACCGCATCGCGGTTGGGAATGCCCATGGCATGGAGTTTGACCGAAACCATGTTGCCGCAGCTAAAGACCGCTGTGCCGCACAGGGCGAATATCATTCCGGTAATCGCGTGTGGATTGTGAGACAGGGCATAGATCTGATTGGCAAACAGACACGCAATCCCGCCCAAACCAAAGGCTGCGCCAAAAACAAAGCGCAAGCCCGGGCGATTGCCGTAAAAGGCCCAGTTTCCCAGCGCATTGAAGATGGTCGAGGTGGTGAAGATGACCGCAACGATGCCGCTGGCGATATAGCCGGTTGCCGAATACATCAGGATAAAGTTGATGCCAAACAACCCGCAACCCAGAAGCACGATCCACGGATGCGCGCGCCATGGCACCGGGCGCCATTTACGGGTCAGCAACAAGAAACCGCACAGAACCGCGGCCGCTAGCGCAAAGCGATAGAAGATGGAAATTTCGACCGGGATCGGACCGATCTGAAGTTTGATCGCATACCAGGTAAATCCCCAGCAGGCGGTGACGATCACGAATAAAAGGGCTGTCATCATCGGGGCTTTCAAAACAGCACGTGCAAAGGCAGTGGTGGCACGAAGGGTTGCGCGAACCGGTCACGCGGGTTGGTGGCGCGCGGGGACCAATCAGGGAACGAATATTCAGGGGCATATCCGCAAACCGGTAATAGGCCACAATGAGCCTCGCGTGGCTTTCACGTTCTTGCGCTGTTTTTCATATTCTTGCGGGCGAGTTTGCCTCGCCAATAAAAAACGGGGCGGATACCGCAAGGTATCCGCCCCGTTCGATTTGAAGTGTCTGTTTAGGAAGACCGTGTCATTGCCGTTGATCGGTTGGTGGCCTCGGGGATCAGCCCCTTTGGCGCAAACCGCATCACGGTCAACAGGATCGCCCCCATCATCAGGTAACGCATATAGGCGGCACCAGCGACCAGATGCTGGGCAAGTTCCGACTCTTCACCAAGCGGTGCGGTCACGGTGGACATGAACCAGTTGCCAAACGGCTCTGCTTCGACCCACAGGAACCAGATGATGAAGCCGCCCAGGATCGAGCCCCAGTTGTTGCCCGAACCACCGAGGATCACCATCACCCAGATCAGGAAGGTGTAGCGCAGCGGAATATAGCTGGTTGGCGTCAACTGACCGTCAAGGGTGGTCAGCATCGCACCGGCAATCCCGCAAACGGCACAGCCCAGAACAAAGGTCTGCAGATGGCGACGTTTGACGTCCTTGCCCATTGCAGCAGCCGCATCACGGTTGTCACGGATGGCGCGCATCATGCGGCCCCATGGCGACTTCAATGCGCGTTCGGCAAACCACATGATGATTGCCAGCACGATGACAAACAGCACCGCATAGCACAGCTTAACAAACAGGCTGGCAGCATCGGAAATCTCGCTCGCCCCGAAGAAGTTCGCCAGATTGATGAACCATTCGCTTTCAACCAGGTTGACCTCATAGGGCACCGGACGCGGAATGCCGGTGACGTTCTTGACGCCACGTGACAGCCATTCTTCGTACTTGATGATCGCAATGATGATCTCGGAAATGCCAAGGGTGGCAATCGCCAGGTAATCCGCCCGCAGACCAAGCGCGATCCGCCCGATCAGCCAGCCTGCACCTGCTGCCACCAGACCGGCAAGCGGCCAGGCGACAAGGACCGGAAGTCCCGCACCACCAAGATAACCGCTCAGCGCCGGGTCGATGCTTTCAATCGCATCGGTTGCCGGACCAAAGAACACACCAATAAGGAAGTAGCCCGCCAGCAGAAGAACAAGCGTGACCGGAAGCTTCAAGACGGGCGGCACAACGCGGCGGGCGTAAATGACCGCAACGATGGTTCCCGCAAGGCTAAGCAAGGACAGGGCAATATCCCCGCCCGCAGCGGCCCAGGCGTCGCCCACAGGGGGCATCGAAACCAGAACAGCAGTCAGGCCACCAAGGGCGGTAAAGCCCATGACACCGACATTGAACAGGCCGGCATAGCCCCACTGCATGTTGACGCCGAGCGCCATTACCGCAGAGATCACACAAAGATTGAAAATGCCAAAGGCGACGTTCCAGCTTTGAAGAAAGCCGATCGCGATCAACACAAGGCACATCAGGCCATATAGGAGCGCAACTCTCTTCGTCATATCACTTTCCCACGAATAATACCGGTTGGTCGGATCAGAAGAACCGCGACCAGAATGATGAAGGAGACCGCGAACTTATAGTCAGTAGACAGCAGTTGCACGAGGCCTTCTGGCGCCCAGTCCGTGGGGCCAAGATAGGCGAGAAACTTCTTGAAGGCATAGGTCACGGTCACCTCGGAGAAGGCAACAATGAACGCGCCAAGGATCGCGCCAACCGGTTGACCAATGCCGCCCAGAATGGTGGCCGCAAAGATCGGCAGCAGGATCTGCAAGAAGATGAACGGCTTGTAGGTCTTATCAAGGCCGTAAAGCGTGCCAGCAATCGCTGCCAGTGCCGCTGCAATGACCCAGCAGATCGTCACCACGCGTTCCGGGTTGATGCCCGAAAGCAGTGCCAGATCCTCATCATCGGAATAAGCACGCATGGCCTTGCCCGAACGGGTTTTCTGCAAGAACCAGAACAGCCATGCAACGACAATGGCGGTCACAACAACGGTGATTACCTGGCTTTGCTTGATCGCAATGCCTTCATCAAGGCCAAGGGCCCGGCGGCTGTCAAATGCGCCGATGATGAAACGCTGGCCATCTGCAAAGCTCTGATCGGCCGGGCCGATGACGATACGGATGATGCCTGCAATCAGGAACATGACGCCAACAGACACGATAGCAAACACAATCGGGTTGGAGCGTTGCTTCCGATAGAACCGGAATACCATCCGGTCCGTGACAAGCGCCATACTGATTGCGGCCAATACACCAATCGGCAAGGCCAAAAGGGCGGTCGGGAAGGGGGCAATAGAGACGCCCATATTCTGCAGGAACCAGGTGACCAGGATGGTGATCATGGTGCCAAACGACATCAACTCGCCATGTGCGAAATTCGCAAACCGCAGGATGCCGAAAATGAGTGTGACGCCAAGCGCCCCAAGGGCGAGCTGCGCGCCATAGGCAGTCGCGGGAACGACCACGAAATTGGCAAACAGCGCAAGTGCGTTAAGGATTTCCATTCAATACCCCATTTACCCGCCCAGGAAGGACCGGCGGACTTCTTCGTTGGCGAGAAGGGCTTCGCCCGTATCGGTGAACCGGTTGCGTCCCTGTACGAGGACAAAACCGTGATCGGCGATTTCCAGTGCCTGACGGGCATTCTGTTCGACCATCAGGATGGCAACGCCGGTTCTGGCGACCTCCACGATCTTGTCAAACAGTTCATCCATCACGATTGGCGAGACACCAGCGGTTGGCTCATCAAGCATGAGAAGCTTTGGCTGGGTCATCAGTGCACGCCCCACAGCGACCTGCTGGCGCTGACCACCGGAAAGCTCGCCGGCTGGCTGATTGCGTTTTTCGCCAAGGATCGGGAACAGATCGAAAATCTGTTGTTTGGTTTCCTCGATCTTGTCGTCTTTGCGGATGAAGGCCCCCATATCGAGGTTTTCTTCCACCGTCATCGACACAAAGACGTTGCGGTTCTGCGGAACAAAACCCATGCCCTCGGGCACACGTTCCTGCGGGGCAAGATTGGTGATGTCCTTGCCGTCAAGAACGACAGACCCTTCACGCAGGTTCAGCATGCCGAACACCGCCTTCATGGCCGTTGACTTGCCCGCACCGTTCGGACCGACCACGACTGCGATCTCGCCTTTTTCGACAGTGATCGTACAGTCATGCAGAATATCGGACCCGCCATAGCCGCCGGTCATACCGGTTGCGCTTAAGAAACTCATGACGGTACCTTCCGTTCATGCTTGCGACCTGTCCCGAGATAGGCCTCGATGACCTCCTCGTTGTTTTTGACCTCTTCAATCGTGCCCTGGGTAAGGAGCTTGCCTTCGGCCATGACGATGACGGGGTCACACAGGCGTGCAATGAAGTCCATATCGTGCTCAATCAGGCAGAAGGTATAGCCGCGCTCTTCATTCAGGCGCTTGATCGAGGTCGCAATGGTGTTAAGCAGCGTGCGGTTCACACCGGCACCAACTTCATCAAGGAAGACGATCTTCGGCTCGACCATCATGGTGCGGCCCAGTTCCAGCAGTTTTTTCTGACCGCCGGAAAGGTTGCCTGCCAACTCATGCTTGATGTGGTCAATTTCAAGGAAATCGATGACTTCGAGCGCACGCTCGTAGTTCTGTGCCTCGACTTCCTTGACGCGAGAATAGTTGAACCAGCTGTGACGGAGTTGTTCGCCGGGCTGCTCGCCCGGAACCACCATCAGATTGTCCAGCACACTCAGCGTCGAGAATTCGTGCGCAATCTGGAAGGTACGCAGCAGGCCCTTGTGGAACAGTTCATGGGGTTCCAGTTCGGTAACGTCTTCGCCATCAAGGAAAATTTTCCCCGAAGACGGCGGGAAGACGCCCGCAATAATATTGAAAAGCGTGGTTTTTCCGGCCCCGTTCGGCCCGATCAGGCCGGTTATGGAGCCCTTTTCGATCGACAGCGATACGCCATCGACCGCCTGAATGCCGCCGAAATTCTTGGCGATGTTTTCGACCCGTATCATGGGGAGTTTTTGACCCTGTCATTCAATCAGTCCCGGGCATCCTTTCGCCAAGCGGCGCATAGGGCCCGGTAATAGAGGAACTGCCAGAGACCGAAGTCCCTGACAGTTCCAGCGTCGTTAGCGATCAAAGAATGATCGGCTTAGTGGTACATCTCCGTTTCCCACTTGCCGTCTTTGATTTCCGTTTCACGGAAGCTACCAGCGGACTCGCCCGGTGCGATCAGCTCAAGCGCGGTGCCACCGACATAGTCGATTTCGCCACCATCAGCCAGAATCTGAAGCGCTTTGGCCAGTTCACCCGGATAGATTTTCTCACCCGGTGCATTGGCAACTTTCATGATGTGGTCTTTGTAGACCGCGCTGTCGGTCGAACCTGCGGACTGCATGGCAAGAAGCAGCAGTGCAGATGCGTCATAAGCTTCGGGGACATACGGGTCGTCGCCCTTGAAGCCTTTACCCGAAGCGAGTTCTGCCAGCATCGATGCGCCCGGGCTGTCGGTGCCCGGGTTGGTGCCGATCGAACCGTCAAGTGCATCGCCGAAGTTATCGGTCAGTGCTTCACCAACCATGCCGTCCGGAAGAACGAAGGTTTCGAACGCACCGGTATCAAGCGATGCCTGGATGATGCCCTTGCCGCCCTGGTCAAGGTAACCAGCAACGATCAGAACTTCACCACCTGCAGATGCAAGGGTACCGATTTCAGCAGAATAGTCGGCTTTGCCGTCTTCATGTGCGGCAACAGCGGTGATTTTACCGCCTTTTGCTTCGTAAGCTGCCTGGATGGCGTCAGCAAGACCTTTACCATAGTCGTTGTTGGTGTAGGTCAGTGCTGCGGAGCCGATGCCGCGACGGTCAAGGATCTCAGCAATGATCTGGCCCTGACGCGCATCAGAAGGAGCGGTACGGAAGAAGTAGCCGTCATCTTCGATTTCGGTCAGCGCCGGCGAGGTCGCCGACGGAGAAATCATCACGATGCCGTTTGCACGGACAACGTTGTTCAGGATGGCAGTGGTCGCACCCGAGCAGGTTGCGCCATTGATGCCATGAACGCCATCAGACGTCACAAGACGATCAGCTGCGGCTGTGGCTGCTGCTGCATCGATACAGGTACTGTCACCGCGTACCGAAACAACTTCACGACCGCCAAGCAGAAGGCCGCTGTCGGAGACTTCCTGAATGGCCAATTCGCCGCCAAGTGCCATCGGCTTGACGAGTGATTCCGTCGGGCCGGTGAAGCCTTGAAGCATGCCGATCTTTACCTGTTCCTGTGCAGATGCGCCTGCGACGACAGCCGTCGAAAGTGCAGCCGAAAAGAGGAGGGTAGAGAGTTTTCCCATAGTGTAGCCTTCCCTGTTTTATTGGGCCTTTATATTCGTCGGGCAGTATACAGAAAACGCTACACGTTTCCAGTTTCTTAACTACAGGTTTTGAATTCTACACCTAATTCTTGCCGTTAAGTTCGAGATTCCAATGACTTCAGCCCTTGCGGGGCGGGCGATAGGTGCATTTCTGGGGTTGTTCTGCGGGTAAATATTTTCAGCGTTTGGTAGTCGGTTTTTCACTGGATTTTGTTGTCAAATGGCCAGATGAACCGAATCCTGATTCACGATGCGGATCATACGTCATGGAGGTGTGTGGACTAAGGTTGTGCAAGCCTTGGCGAACAGTCAGGCAAAGACCCGCATGCCGCGTTCGGAACTCTTGCGGAATCCGGCAACAACATGTTCAGCCAACGCGTCTTCAACGGGCCCGTGGCCGTCGCGTTTGGCAAGGGTCATGCGGTATTCACCGATTTCGGGCAGGCCATGTGCCGGGCCAAGATGCACCAGATCATCTGAAATCACGCTGATTGGCACTGCCGCAATCGCCAGATCGGCGCGCACGGCGGCAATCTGGGCCTGACAGAATTCACTGGTATAGGCGATGCGGTAATCCACCCCTGCATCGTCAAGCGCCTTGAGCGCCACTGTCCGCCAATAACAACCCGGTTCCGCCATCGACACAGGCAGCGGCCGTTTGTCAATTGCACTGCCATGTCGTGCCCCCAGCCAGACCAGCGGTTCGGCATGGATCGGCGGCTGGTGATCAAGTTCTGCATTATAGCTGAAGACCGCAATATCAAGATCGCCGGTTTCTACGCGCTCTCGCAGGGTGCGGGTCGGACCAAGATTGACGTCGATATCGACATGCGGATGGGTTTGCGCAAACCGTTTGAGAATTTCGGGAATGACAACCACACCCGTGTCATTGGGGACGCCAAGCCGCACGGTGCCAGAAAACTCCGGCGCATGGAAATGCGACATCGCTTCGTCATTGAGTTTGAGCAAACGGCGTGCATAGCCCAGCAAAATCTCGCCATCCTCGGTCACGGTGACCTTGCGGGTTTCGCGTTTGAACAATTCCCGCCCAATCATGGTTTCAAGCTTTTTGACCTGAAGACTGATCGCCGAGGCACTGCGGTGAACCTTTTCAGCCGCGCGCGAGAAATTCCCGGTCTCGCAGATCGCTACAAAGGTGCGGGCAAGATCGAGGTCAAGATTATGAACAACGCTTGTCGTGGAATTCATGACCGGCCTTTCAGGTTCAGAAATTCATATTTGTGAGTTTCGCTAATAGATAAGATTAAATCTTCTCGTTTGATTAATCAATGAGTCTTCCTCAATCTACAAAAAACATTGATTGGAGAAACTCATCATGAAAGCCATCACATCTTTCGAACATGCCCCTCTTGGCCTTGTGGGTCATCTACGTGTCGCGATTGAAGCCTGGCAGCAAGAACGCGCAGCGCATCGGGCAGGCACCTTTGCATCCAGTGCCGGAACACCTGCTGCCCAAAACTTGTCTTATCTGACGGCTGCAGAGTTGCATGAATACCAGCACGGCCAATCTGGCACCTTTTCAGAGACGGGTGACGTTTTGTCGGGACTGGTTCTGAATTGGCCATCCCCCTCTGGCAAAGGGCACTGATGGTGCCTGCTGCGATACCCGTTCATAAGCACCAAACCAGCTGGAATGCGCAATGACCATTGAAAACCCGTTGTTCAGACCGCTGGAGCTGCCCTGCGGTGCCATCCTTGAAAACCGGATTGCTAAATCGGCGATGTCGGATTCCCTTGGGGATGGCACCGGACATCCGACTGCTGGCCAGATGCATCTGTATCGTCGCTGGGCCGACGGCGGTGTTGCTGTTTCGATCATTGGCGAAGTGCAGGGGCATCCGGGATTTGCCGAAAAGCCCGGAAATCTTGTGCTTGATGATAATTCTGACCTTGAACGGTTTCGTGCTTTGGCGCGCCAAGGGACTGTCAATAACAGCAGTCTTTGGCTGCAGCTTGGTCATGCCGGGGCCTTGGCCTATACCCCGACCAGTACGCCAAAGGGCCCAAGTGCGCTTGATCTGCCGGGGCTGACCTGTGCGGCCCTGACGGATGGCGAAATTCGTGAAATTCCGGCCCGTTTCGCAAAGACCGCCAGGCTTGCCCGGGAAACCGGCTTTGGCGGTGTGCAGATTCATGCGGCGCACGGGTTCCTGCTTAGTCAGTTTCTATCGCCGTTATTCAATAAGCGACGTGATGAGTATGGCGGATCAATTGCCAATCGCATGCGCTTGCTTCTTGAAACGGTGCATGCCGTGCGTGCCGCGGTTGGACCGGATTTTGTGATCGCCATTAAGCTCAATGCCACCGACCAACTTGAAGGTGGTTTGTGCGAAGATGATGCACTTGCCGTCATTGCCGCACTTGATAATACCAGTATTGATCTGATCGATATCAGCGGCGGGACATATTTCCCCGGTGCCAAGTCGGCCTCTGACGGGGGTGGTGCCGAGCCGTATTTCCTGGGGTTTGCCAAGCGGGCCCGCGAAGTCACATCCAGGCCATTGATGTTGACCGGCGGCTTCAAAACCCGTGCCCAGGCTGAGGCCGCCGTTGCCAGCGGGGCAATTGATGTTGTTGGATTGGCCCGTGCGCTGGTTCTTGATCCGTCATTGCCGATGCATTGGAGACAATCCGCAGCACAAGACCCGGCCTTTCCCAGATTTACGAACGCCCCCGAAGGCGGCATTACTGCATGGTACACCATGCGTCTGACGGCCCTTGCAGAAGGAACGCAACGACCGGCATTCGATAACCCTTGTGATGCCCTTGCTGCCTATGAAGCACGGGATGCAGAAAGGACAAAGCTTTGGCTGCGTCATTTCACTGGTTAGGTGGCTGTCAATTTTTCAACGGTTTTCACATTCTTGCGCAAAACAGGGCAGCATTGCATTCGCCTTGCTTTGCAAAAGGTCACGGCAATGCGATGATAACGGCTTCAATGTCAGGAACAGGTTATGGAAGAGTCCGGCACCGCCTTTCAGCCCAACGGGCGTTACCAGAAGTTTGAAGTCTTCAATCAACTGATTGGGGATGCAAACCTGCTGCGTGCGGGCGATTTCGGCGACAGCATTTCGGCAGCCCATTGGCGTCGCAAGGCGGATGTCCTGACCCGCTACACGGATCCTGATCATCACACCATCAGCCTTTATGTGAATGGTGGAACGGGGATTCAGCGCAAAATCGGTGCCGATCCGCTGACGGGCGGCGGGCCTGGCCGTTGTTGCCTGATGCCGGCCCATCTGACATCGGACTGGGTTGTTCACGGCGAGGTGGAGCTGTTTCACCTTTATATACCGCATGCTTCTTGGGAACGCGCAGTGGTCGAAGCCTTTGATGTCGAACCCAATGCCGTGGAAGTCCCGGAAAAGACCTTTTTCCTTGATCCATTGATTGAGCAAACCGTGCGGCATGCGATGCTGCCCCTTGACTGGAATGTGCCGGCTGACCGGATGGCAATGTCCAATGCCGGACAACTTTTGCTGGGCCATATGCTGCACAGTTATTCCACCCGCCGTGATCTTGGCTTTAAGGTTCGGGGTGGGCTTTCGCCTGCGATCAAACGTAGTGTGCTTGATTTTATCGATGCCAACCTTGATCACGCATTGACCATTGAGGAACTGGCAGAAATCGCTGACTTGTCGTCCTATCACTTTGCGCGGATGTTTCGCAAAACCGTGGGCGAGGCACCGCACAAGTTTGTTCTGCGTCGGCGAATTGAACGCGCAATGCATATGCTGCGCGACGGCAACGCGCCGGTCGCGGAAATCGCGCTTGCGACGGGCTTTTCAAGTCAGGCGCACCTCACCACCCGGTTTAGCCGCTTTACCGGGCTGACACCGGCGAAATATCGCGCCATCTCCCGCTAGTTATTTCCATTATCTGCTGGCGCTGTTTTCAGTCCGATCAACTGTGTTGAGCGGACTGTTTTCGCATGCCCGGATCCATCTGTTTGTGGTTCCGTTCGGCCGTGTTTTTGGCATGCCCGGGAGCATTCATCTGTTCAAAATCATGTGGAAGTTGATGACAGGCAATTGTGTCAGGCGCGATTAATTCATCATAAGTTATTGTAAATACACAATTTAACAAGCTTGAGAAATCCGTTGACAAGAAGAGTGCGGGATATCTAGAATTTTAAAGCAACTAAAATATCAGTTTGGCAAAAGCCAATTCATCGGGAGGACATCCAAAATGAAGATCACAATGAAATCACTCGGACTGTGTGCCGTGCTTGCAGGTGCGGTGGCGGCAGCAATGCCGGCAGCGGCGGCGACAACTCTTCGCATCGGGACGGTTTTGGCACCGCATGATCCGATGGGACAGGGCCTTGAAAAGTTCAAGGCAGAAGTCGAAAAGGCGACCAACGGCGATGTGGAGATCGAGGTTTTCCACAATTCCCAGCTTGGTGACACCACTGAAATGATTGACCAGGCCCGTGCGGGTGCGGCTGTCGGGACGGTCACGGATGTGGCCCGTTTGTCGAGTTTTGTACCGTCACTGGCGATTATGTCTGCACCGTTCCTGTTCGATACCTATGAGCAGGCCGATAAATTTGCGCTTTCGGATGAATACATCGCCTGGGGCGAGGAGCTTCGCGAAAAATCCGGTCTCGTGATGATTGCCTCGAACTGGTATCAGGGTGCACGCCATGCCCTGACGCAAAAGCCGATTTCTGGTCCGGCGGACCTTTCGGGTGTGCGCATGCGTACCATCGGTGCGCCGGTCTGGATTGAAACCATCCGTGCGATGGGTGCTGAACCGACCCCGATTGCCTGGGGTGAGGTATATAGCGCGCTTCAGCTCGGCACGATTGATGGCGCCGAGGCACAGCCAACTGCCATCTGGAACGCCAAGCTTTATGAAGTCATCGAAAACGTCACCAAAACCGGCCATATCCAGTTGGTAACCGCGCTGGTCGTTGGCGCTGATGCCTGGGACGATATCTCGCCGGAAAACCAGAAAATCGTGCGCGATCTTGCGGTTGAAAATGGCCGCTATGCATCCGGCCTGACCATTGAACTTGGTGACAAGGCGCTTGAAGACGTTGCGGCAAGTGGTGTTACGGTTAGCGAAGTCGATCTGGCACCGTTCAAGGAAGCCGTTGCACCGGTATACGAGATGCTTGATCTCGAGGCAGAAGCCGCCATTGTTAACAAGGTTCTCGGGCGCTAAGACCCGGTACGGACACCCTGCCTTACGAAAGTGCGTTGCCTTAAGGGTTGGCAACGCACTTCAAACTTCACAATGGAAATTGAATTGATGCTCAAGCGGATTGAGTTTGCCTGTGGGGGCATGTTGCTTGTCGCCGTGGTCATCCTTGTGGCGGTGGCCTCTGTCGCGCGCGCCATGGGATCGCCGATCATCTGGTCAGTGGAAATGGCACAACTGATCTTTGCCTGGCTTTGTATGCTGGCGGCAGACATTGCCATGCAGGAAGACCGGCATTTCGGTCTTCAGTTTTTGCGTGAAATCTTGCCGGAACGAACAAGCCACTGGCTGGAGGTCATCAATATTCTGGTGATCATCGCCTTTCTTGTCTTTCTGCTGAATTACGCATGGACAAACATGATCCTGATGCATCCGCGTCTTGTCGGGGCAGCGCAAATCAATGCGTCTTATATTCATGCCTCGATGGTGGTGGGCATTCTTTTGATGATTAGAACCATGGTTTCGCAACTTATCCGTCGCGTCCGCAACAGAGGGGGCAACTGATGCTGTTGCTGATTGCAGGTCTGTTTACACTGTTTCTGGTTTGTGGGCTGCCAGTCGCATTTGCACTTGGTCTTGCGTCCATCCCGGTCTTTGTCATGACCGGTGCGATGCCGCCAACCGTTGTGATCCAGAAAATGGTCACCGCGACCCAAAGCTTCCCGCTTTTGGCTGTGCCGTTCTTTATCCTTGCCGGGAACCTGATGAATGTGACGGGCATTACCCACCGTCTTGTCAAATTCGCAAGTCTTCTGACGGGCTGGATGGCCGGTGGTCTGGCACAGGTTTCCATCGTGCTCAGTTTCATGATGGGGGGGATTTCCGGGTCGGCGGTTGCCGATGCCTCGATGGAGGCGCGCCTGCTTGGACCGAGCATGATCAAAAAGGGTTACTCCAAGGCCAATACGGCGGCGGTTCTGGCCTTTGGTTCGGTGATTACGGCAACCATCCCGCCCAGCATCGGTTTGATCCTGTTTGGCTTTGTAAACGAAGTTTCCATCGGCCGCCTGTTTTTGGCCGGGGTTCTGCCCGGTATTTTCCTGACCATTGTCCTGATGATTACATCCTGGCTGGTCGCGCGTAAAAACGGCTATACGCCGGATCTGCCGGAACTTCCCAAGTTCAAGGATCTGACGGCCAGCTTCTTTGAAAGCATCTGGGCTTTGGCTTTTCCGGTCATTCTGATCATCGGGTTCCGGTTTGGTATTTTTACCGCGACAGAGGCCGGGGCATTTTTGGTGTTCTATGCGCTGGGCGTTGGTTTGTTCATCTATCGCGAACTGAACTTTGCCCGGCTCAAGGAAGCCATTTTTGGTTCGATTTCTGATCTCGGCATGGTGATGTTGCTGATCATCATGGCGGCCGTGCTTGGCTATGCCATGACAATTGAACGTGCCCCGCAACAGATTACTGAATTTGTCACCACGCTTACCGAAAACAGAACGGCCATCCTGATGCTTGTGGTTGGTGTCCTGGTCGTTAGCGGCATGTTCCTTGAAGGGGCGGCAAACATCCTGCTTGTGACTCCGATTGTCATGCCGGTTTTGGTAAGTGCCGGTTATGACCCGGTGCATATGGGCATTTTGATTGTGACCCTGATCAACTTTGGCGGACTCACACCGCCCGTCGGTGTGATCATGTTTACCGTCTGCGGGATTTTGGGTGTCAAGACCGGCTCGTATACTCGGGCATCCATTCCGTTCTTTGTGGCGATGGTGCTGTTCTTTGTTCTGATGGCAGCCGTGCCAAGTTTGACATTGTTGTTGCCCAATACACTGATGTAATGACAGTTTCAGACGAATAGGGGCATATGCGCAAATGCCAGGGAGACACAAAAAATGAATACCACAACAGGTGGGCTGCTTGCGGTGCATGATGGCAATTTGAAAACAAACGCCCATGTTCCGGCCTCGGCATTGGTATATGAAGAAGTCCGCAACCGGATTATCTCGCTTTCGCTTCTGCCGGAAACGACGCTTGTCCGTGCTGAATTGGCTGAAAGTTTCAATGTCAGCCAGTCTCCGGTGCGTGAAGCCATCATGCGTCTTGAACAGGACGGGCTGGTTGTTTCCTATCCACAGTCGCGCACAGTTGTGACCAAGATCGATGTTGCCCGCATCCGCGAGGAGCATTTCCTGCGTGTTGCAGCAGAATGCGAAGTGGTCCGTCAGTTGGCTGAGGCCAAAGAGTCATCGGCCGTGGTCAAGGCCAAGGGCATTGTTAAGATGCAGGAAGCACTGGTTGGAGATATCGAGCAGATTGACCTTTTCAAGCAGCTTGATGAAACGTTTCATGCAGCCTTGTTTAACGGCGTGAGCCAGTCAAACCTGCATTTGCAGATCACCGCGCGCAGTGGTCATCTGGCCCGTGTGCGGACCCTTGATTTACCACGTGCCGGCAAGATGATTTCTGTTCTTGAAGGGCACAAGGCAATTATTGATGCCATTCAGTCAGGCGACGGTAATGCTGCAAGTGCCGAAATGCGACAGCACCTTTCAGGGACCATGGAACGCCTGCCACAGATCATTGGGGAAAACAAAACCCTGTTCTCGTAATCAACTCCGTGCGGTGGCACCGGGCAACCGAAAACCGGGACAAAGCACAGGTAAACGGCGCGTCGTAACCAAATCGACGCGCCGTTTGCATTTTGGGTCAGGCGCGTTTGGCGACGTCCCAGATACCCGTTCCGGCGACTTCTTCAACGAAGTTGCGCAGGCTGTTGGGTTGGCGTCCCAAGATCTCGTGTACATCGTTGGTCGGCTGACTGTTGCGGCCATCAAGGACTTCGGAAAACAGATAGCGGATCAATCCCCGGAAGTCATCGGGCAAGCCGTCTGCGGCAAGGGCAGCATCGAGTTCTTCAATGCTGATCGGCACGAAAGTGACCGGATGATTGGTAACGTCGGAAATCATCTTGGTGGCTTCGGCAAACGTCACCGCAGTCGGTCCAGACAGTTCATATGTCTTGCCGATATGACGGTCATCAAGCAGGCAGGCAACCGCGCACTCGGCAATGTCGTTGGCGTCGATGAACGGCTCGGGGATGTCTCCGGCGGGAAGGGCCAGTGTGCCTTGCTGGATATAGGGCAAGAACAGGTCTTCGTTGAAGTTCTGGAAAAACCAGTTGGCCCGCAACACAGTGACATCAGCGCCCGAAAGATGCAGGGCATGTTCGGCCTGATGGGCGGCATCTTCACCGCGACCCGACAGCATTACGATGCGTTTCACCCCATGAAGCAGGGCACACTTGGCGAAGTTTGCAATGATTTCGTCAGAACCCGGCACTGCGAGATCAGGCTGGAAGGTGACATATACAGCGTCGCGGTCACGCAAAACATCATCCCAGGTTTGCGGGTTGGTCCAGTCAAAGGCCAGCGTCGTACTGCGCGAAACCGCACGAACATCATGACCGAGAGAATTCAGCTTATCCGCAACACGGCGGCCGGTTTTTGCCGTCGCGCCCAGGACAAGAAAACGGGGATTGCTTGACATCAAAATAGCTCCTGATAGAGGTTTTCGAAATGTGAGTAATCCTCACATTTGCCAAATGTGATAAATCCTCATATTTTGATCGTCAAGTGTTCTAAGCCTTCAAAAGTGTGCTAAACCCGTGCAGATGTGTTTGGGCGTCATAAGAAAAAAGGATCTAAGCGATTGACTGATAACGTGAAAAAGATGCGCCGTGCGCCGACACAAAAAAGAAGTCGTGAACGGGTCAACAACATACTCAATGCGGCTTGTGATCTGATTTCGACCCACGGCAGTGATGCAATCAGGATGGGAGAACTGGCGGAAAAGGCCGGAGTCTCTATCGGATCGCTGTATCAGTACTTCCCGGACAAGGCGGCGATCATTCATGCGCTTGCTGATCGCTATAACGAGGAATCCCTGCACTGTATCGAAGAGGCACTGGCAGAAGTGAGTTCGGCCGAAGGTTTGCTCGCAGCTTTTGATAAGCTGATCGACACCTATTACGAACTGTTTCTGGCCGAGCCGGTGATTTGCGATATCTGGACCGGAACGCAAGCCGACAAGACGCTGCGCGACATGGAAATGGAAGTGAGCCGGACAAATGCAGAGCAATTGGCCAAGGCGATCTTGCGGGTGCGTGGCAATGATGGTGATTTTAAAACAATCGCCGCGCGGTGCCTGTTAATCATGTATTGCGGCGAAGCCACAATGCGCCTTGCCATTTCCGTACCGCGCGCCGAGGGGCGCGAAATCGTCGCAACTTACAAGCGGATGGTCGGGCGGGAACTTTCCGATATGAGCCGCATCTAGGGCGCGATCTGCGTGCTTAATCTGCCGTCACGGTGAACGGCGACGGGCCAGGGCGCCCCAACAAAAAGCCCTGCACATAGTCGACTTCATGACTGCGCAGGAATTCAAGTTCTTCGGTGCGTTCAATGCCTTCGGCAACGACTTCGATATCGAGTTGCTTGGCCAGGGCAATCAGTTTGCTGACAATTGCCTGCTTGAAATGGTCACGATCAACATGGTCAACCAGTTCTCGGTCGATCTTGATGATGTCCGGGCGCAGTTCAGGCAAAAGGTTCAGGGTGGAATAACCCGAACCAACATCATCAAGGGCAACCCGGAACCCCGACGCACGATAGCTTTCCAGAATGGCGCTCAGATGTGCGGTGCTGCGGACCTTTTCGGTTTCGATGACTTCGAAAACAACG
Organism: Thalassospira sp. UBA848; assembly: GCF_002295455.1. Classification (NCBI taxonomy): domain Bacteria; kingdom Pseudomonadati; phylum Pseudomonadota; class Alphaproteobacteria; order Rhodospirillales; family Thalassospiraceae; genus Thalassospira; species Thalassospira sp. UBA848. The sequence continues at coordinate 30,213 of NZ_DBGS01000116.1, forward strand.
TTGCTGCGGTCCAGATTGCATTGCTCGACCACCTCGATGGTGGACCGCAGGCAGGAATCCGGATCGTAGATCGAACTTGGCGTAAAGTTGATGAACAGATTGCCAGTGATCCCGGCCTTGTGCGCATTACGGACATTGGCTGCGCGCGCTGCCCGGTCAAGTTGGAACAACAGTGTCGCCGACTGCGCCGCATCAAAAAGCTGGCCGGGATTGATGACATCTCCTGACACGCTTTCACCCCGCACAAGGCATTCATGGGCATAAGGTTTCTTGAGATCACCAACAGAAAAAATTGGCTGAAACACTGAATTCAGCCGATTGTCGCGCAACAGATCGCCCAGCCATTCGGCACCGATTGCCGCACGGATCGCGCCAAGGCTTGTGATGTCTGCGATGTCATCAATTTCCGGGCGATCTGTACCAGGCATGATAAGGGCCTTGGTGTCAGATAGCTCTTCGGGCAGAAGGTCGCGCGAGATGACATCAATCAGCGCACTTAGTCCCGGACGATTATATTGAATGGACAGGGTGGTGGCTGACGGTGACTTTTCCACATCAACACCAATCGACTTCGCACCCTTTAGAATTTTGCCTGTCGTATGTGCGACAGGTGGCCAGAGATAGAGTGTCCCGTTTTCAGGTGCGATTTCAGGAACTGAATCACATTTTTCACAGTAGGTCACATCATTCTCCCCGGGTGTCGGTCGTGCTGCAGGCCTTTTGTCAGCTTGCTTTACTCTAATAATTTCAGCTCCTGACTCTAGCGTAACATATGGGTTTAAACGATAAAAAATCCAGCGTAGAACTTAATTCAATCAACGCATTGGCTCTATTGAATGTCTAATGCGCAAAGGTCCTTTGTTCCCGCTCAACCGGCACTGTGCGCGAAAGCGTTGGTTCTTGCGAACAGCACTGGTAATATTTGACGACAAACTGCCCGATAGAGGACCAGATGCACTACAGCATGCGGCAATACCGTGCCGAAGCGGAAAGCCACAGTCATAGCGATTTCCATCAGATCATCATTTCTGATCTTGGCCGTCTTGAGATGGAGGTCGAAGGTCGGGGTGGTGAGGTTTTTGGCCGTCAGATGGCCTTTGTTGAAGCGGGCAAGACCCATGCCTACCGGGCAGAGGGCCTGAACCGTTTTCTGGTTCTTGACGTGAATACGGACTTGGCGCGCCGCGCCGGATTAGAGGCACTTTGGTATCGCCATGGCGGGGCCTCAACCTATCTTGAAGTTCGAACCGGTCATCAACAGGGACTGGTCGGCTTGCTGGGCCATTTGTCAGCTGCGAATGAGGATGTCTGTCCAGACGGGCTGGAATGTCTGAAAACACTGTTGTTGCGCAGTCAGCGCGCAAGCGGTCTGGGGGCATTCGCCGCGCAGGCATTGCCGTCCCGTCTCCTTCGCGTGATGGCATGGGCCGAAGCCCGGCTGGGTGAAGACATTTCGATTGCTGATCTGGCAGCTGTTGCAACACAATCGGAAAGCAGCCTGTTTGAGGCATTCCAAAAGTATGTCGGGACAAGCCCGATGCGCTGGCTGACAGAGCAGCGTCTTGAAATGGCAATGGCGCTTTTGCGTGATCAAGAGGTCAGTCTTTCAATGTCAGACCTGGCGAGTGTGGTCGGGTTTTCCGATCAAAGTGCTTTTTCCCGCGCCTTTTCACGACGCTTTGGCTGTTCGCCAAGGGCTGCCAAGCGCAGCGCTCACGGCCTCACATACTAAAGCGTTTCTGTAAGAAACATTTTCATCATCTTTGTGGTTTTGCGCCGTTCTTGCCGCGAACTTCTGGAGTTTGGGCAAAGACCTGCCTGCTTTGAGCGGGCATCTTCCCCTGTGCAAGAAGCAGCAATGTGGGGCGATGTCGATGAATGTGGTGAATGGCAAGCGCAAGGCGACGTTGATCGGGGCGATAGCCGTTATTCTTTGGGCGCTGCTTGCGCTGTTTACAACCGAACTGGCATCCATCCCGCCATTTCAGCTGGTCAGCCTGTGTTTTGCCATCGCGACACTGTTTGGCGCCGCTTGGATTTCTCTGCGCGGGGGCAGTGTGGTGGGCGCGCTGCGTCAGCCACTTGGTGCTTGGCTTTTGGGTGTTGCGGGCCTGTTTGGCTATCACTTTTTCTATTTTGTGGCCTTGGCCAACGCGCCGGCGGTTGAGGCCAGTCTGATTGCCTATCTCTGGCCGCTCCTTATTGTTTTGTTTTCCGCGTTTTTGCCCGGTGAACGTTTGAAATGGCAGCATGTCGGGGGTGCTGTTCTTGGTTTGACGGGGGCAGTCCTTTTGATCGGCAAGGGGCAAGGCGTGTCGTTCGATCCGGCATTTGCGGCTGGATATGGTGCTGCGATCATCTGTTCACTGCTGTGGTCGGGATATTCCGTGTTGAACCGGCGTTATCGGAATGTGCCAGTTGGGGCTGTCTGCGGATTTTGTGCCGGTGCATCGCTTCTGGGGTTTGGAACGCATATTATTCTCGAAGCATGGGTGCAGCCGGATGCAACGCAGTGGTTGGCTATTCTGGGGCTTGGGCTGGGGCCGGTTGGTGCCGCCTTCTTTGTTTGGGACCATGGCACCAAGCACGGTGACATTCAGGTTCTTGGTGTTGCGGCCTATGGGGCACCGTTGCTCAGTACGTGTTTGTTGATTGCCTTTGGCAAAGCGCTCGCGACGCCTGCAACCATTGCGGGATGCTTGCTGATCGTTGGCGGTGCGGGTCTTGCTTCGTTAAACATCCGATTGCCCCGAAAAAACACCCGCGTCTCCGTAAAGTGACGCTCTGGCACGCGCAAACCAGATCGTCCTATTCACAAGCTTCCCGGTCGTGCGACTTATATTAGCCCATTCAATTGTTTGGCTTTTTCGGCTGGCGTTCCCCAAGCATGAATTTGTTTGCCGACGCAACATTAATTGCATTCACTTTTAGGTGACTTGTATTCGTTTAGGTTCCATTCTGGCCTTTGGAAGAATACAGTTATCGGGCTTAAGTTGGGCACTGCTCTCTAAAATGTGAGGCAAATAGCTGTATTGAGTGTTGTGCGACGCGGTATTAATGACTTATAGTCATGGTTTATCAGGTGGTTGCTAGTCGTTTAACGGGCGTAATTGGGGGCATTTGTGGCAAACGGGAATGCTGATGTGACAGCCGAAGTGAAAAAGGCCATGTCGGCTGGCGAATTCGCATCTGCTGCGGATGTTGGCGCTCGGCTGCTGAAAACGCATTCGCGTAACACCCTTTTGTCCGTCATGACATCTGTTGCGGAAATTCATGCAAAGCGGTTCTCGCGCGCTGGTGCGCGTCTCAAACGGTTAATTGCCGATGTATCGCCCAGCGATCAGTATTTTGCGCCCATTCTGCAAAACCTGCACGAGTATGCCCGTATTACGGGTGACTTTTCCGCCGTTGTTCAGGTGCTTGAAAGCAAACGCCAAAAGCAGAATGCGCATCCGATCTACTCGGAAGCGATTGCCAATTTGGTTCTGGAGCGTCTGAATCGGCAGGGGATGGCGCGCCTTTATTCGAAAGACATCTTTCACGCGATTGAATTGCTTGAAAAACTTCCAGCAGATTACCCGCGTGCACGTGAGGCAAAGGAAGTTCTGGCGCGTCTGTATGTCCATTGCGAAGTGACCGACAAGGCCTTTTCATTGTTGACCGAATTGGTCGCGGCCAATCCTGACGACCGGGCTTTGCGGCTGTTCCAGCTTTCGGCACTTGCCATTTCCGGTGAAGTAGAGGCTGCAAAAAAATGTGCGCTTTCTCTCATCGATGATTACACCGATATCGGTCCACGGCCCTATCTCGTGCTTTGTTATCTTTCCCCGCTAGCGTTACCCGAAAACAGCGAACAGGTTCTTGAGGCCTATTTGGCTGATACGCGGAACCCGGTTATTGATCGTTTTCAGGCCGCGTTTGCATTGGGTGCAATGGCGGAAAGTCGTAACGACATGAAAACCGCGTTTTCGCGCTATCAGACGGGACATGCAATCAGTGCGGCGATTGCGCCGTATGACATCAATAAAGATCTCACATCATTCGAACGTATTCGGGCGCTTCTGGACCAAACGGTTCAGCATGGCGAACCACGTTCCATGCATAAAGACGAAGCGCCGACCCCGATATTTATTGTTGGCATGCCGCGTTCTGCCTCCACATTGGCGGAAAGCATTCTTGGGGCCCATTCCGATGTTCACGGCGCCGGGGAAATTGGTGATTTTGCACATATCGTCTGGGAGGTAACGGGCGTTAAGGACGTTGCCGACCAGATGGCGAAGTTGGGCAAAGCCGAAATTCATGAAATTCGGCGGCGGTATCTTGCAGCACTTCGCGGTTACGCCCCGGATGCGCGGTTTGTAATTGACAAAAATTTGGGCAATCTCACGCGTGTTGGCTTGATCCGGATGATTTTCCCGACGGCTCCGATTGTCTATATGCGTCGGAATCCTGTCGCGACTTGCGTATCGATCTATACGACGCCGTTTGTCAATTCCATGCGCTACGCTGATAACCTTGATGATCTTGCAGCCTATTATCGGGCTGCTGAAGAATTGATGACCAAATTTGTCGACACGGATAAGCATAACACCGTGTTTGAACTGGAATACGAAACGTTGGTCGCCGAGCCGGAGACCGTCGGGCGGGCCCTGTTCACCCATTGCGGTATCAACTGGGATTCAAGTTGTCTTGAATTCTATCGGTCGGAAAAGGTATCGCGAACCGCAAGCATGTTGCAGGTCAGAAGGCCGCTAAATAGCGATTCTGTTGCCAAGTGGCGCCGCTTCGAACCCTATATCGGCCCACTTATGATGCTGGATGACGATCATGGCGCGGTTCAGAAAATGCGCGCGTCTTGATAGACGCAGTGGCACTGTAATGTCGAGGACAGATGGTCGCGATAAAACCTGATATTGCCTCGGAAATGAAACGGGCAATGTCGGCCGGGCAATTTAACCAAGCTGCCAAAATTGGTGCCCGGATTTTGCGCCTGCACCCCAAAAGAACCGATATCGAGATCATGACGGCCGTCAGTGAGTTGCAGGCAGGTTCGCTTGCAAACGCGGGTCGGCGGTTAAAGAGGCTGTTTCATGCGCTGCCCGTGAAAGACCGTTTCTTCGCGCCGGTTGCGCAAAATTTTCGCCAGTATGCCTACCAGTCAAATGACTTTGCGGCCTTGGAAACGGCAATAAGAAAGCGTCTGGGGACAGAGCCCGGGAACGGCATTCTGGCCTATATGCTGGCGGATGCCATATTTCAGGACGAGCTCAGCAAAAGTCCTGGAGTATGCGTCGCACCGCGGCTTGCGGAGGCAATTGATGCGCTTGGGCTGATTCCTGCGCAATCAGCACAATATGATGATGCACAACTTCTGCTGGCACGGATCCATTTTCATCAGGAACAGCACGCCCAAGCATTTGATGTGCTTGAAAAGTTTGTCGCACGATATCCGGATAATCTGGCTGTGCAGATGATGCTGGCTACGTCGTATGCTGCGGCCAATGAGGCGAGCAAGGCTGTGTCCACATGTCTCGCTATCATTTCAGCCAATCCACTCTATAGTGCGCAACCTTACCTGATCATCTCCTTTATGCGCCCCAAATCCATGCCAGACGGCGCAGTCGGTTATCTTGATGCCATGCTCGACAAGCAAGACCTTGCGAACGCGGAACGCTACAAGGCGGCCTTTGCGCGCGGCAGGATCGAAGAGGCCAAAGGAAATATGAAACAGGCCTTTGATTTCTATAAGCGAGGACATGCTGCAAACCGCGCAGAGCGCCCCTTTGACATAGTACATGAGCGTAAAGAGCTTGCGCGTTTGCGTGATATGGCGGGGGAAACGCCGGTTTGGGATCCTGCTGTGGCAGCGGAGGAAGATGGGCCACAGGCGATCTTTGTTGTCGGCATGCCGCGGTCCGGAACGACATTGACCGAACGTATTCTTGGTGCACATCCCGACGTGTATGCTGCAGGCGAGGTCGGCGATTTTGCCAAGGCGGTGATTGACGTGGTCGGAGTTGGTCCGATTTCAGAGCAGTTGGCAGGCATTGATCGCAAGGCTGCAGCCAGAATTCGCAAGCAATACCTTGACGCGTTAAAGGCCTACGCGCCCGAAAAACGCTTTGTCACCAACAAGACACCAGCCAATTTCATGCGGATTGAGATGATCCGGCGCGTTTTCCCCGATGCACCGATCATTCACACCCATCGTCACCCGCTTGCGACTTGTCTTTCGATTTATACAACGCCGTTCTCGGTTCCGATGCGCTACTCCGACGATCTTGGTGAATTGGCCGAGTATTATCGCGGCTATGTCGCGTTGATGAAGGCCAGTTTCGAAGCCGATGATCGTGGTCAGATGTATGACCTTTCTTACGAAGATCTGGTGTCTGATCCGGAAGCCGTGGCCCGGGATTATCTGGCGCATTGCGGGCTGGACTGGCATCCCGGATGCCTTGAGTTCTATCGAAGCGACAAAGCCGCCGCGACTGCCAGCATGATTCAGGTACGCCGTCCGATCAACCAGGACTCGGTGCAGAAATGGCAGCGCTTTGAGCCGTTTATCGGCCCACTGGCGGCACTGGCGGACGATGCGGAGATTCGTCAATGGCAGGCCGCTGTAAAATCATCGCGACGTGTTGTTGCCGCGTAGACCTTGCGGGGTGCTTCGGGTTAGAAGGTATCAGACGGAACTCAATACCAAGAAAACCGGAGCACGGCGATGAACAGCACCATTCCAAAGGCAGAGCTGCATTTGCATCTTGAAGGGGCGATGACGCCCACACTTGTGCGCAGCTTTGCCAAGCGCAATGGAATGACCTTGCCTGATGATATTTACGATGATCAGGATCGCTACATCTGGAACGACTTTCCCGAATTCCTCAATAGCTTCGACAAGGCAAGTGCCGCCATCCGCACCAAGCAGGATTACGCCGACCTGACCTATTTTTACCTGACAGAGCAGGCAAAGGCCGGCGCGATTTATGTCGAAATCTTCTGTTCCCCGACCCATGCGGCTGATTGTGGCTTGTCGTTTGATGATCATCTGGCAGCGGTGGTCGACGGCATTGACAGCGCCAACAAGGAAACCGGCATTGTCGGCCGCATCATCATGACCTGTGTGCGTCATATCGGACCGGATGTGGCGGTGAAGGTTGCCCGCGAAACCGTGGCCTGTGGTCATCCATACATTGTTGGATTTGGCATGGGCGGTAATGAAAGCATGTTCACGCAGGAAGATTTCTATCCGGCGTTCAGGGTCGCCCGTGATGGTGGTCTTGGTTGCACAACCCATGCTGGCGAAGTTCAGGGACCCCAAAGCGTCTGGGACGCGATTGAAAAGCTGCCAGTGACCCGTATTGGCCATGGCGTAAGATCGATTGAAGACCCGAAACTGGTCGAAACATTGGCCAAGCGCGACATCGTGCTGGAAGTTTGCCCGGGGTCAAACATCGCGCTTTCGGTGTTCCCCGACTATGTATCCCATCCATTGCGCAAATTCTATGATGCCGGTGTCAAGGTCACTCTGGGGTCGGATGATCCGCCTTTCTTCTTTACTTCGCTTGCGGCTGAATATCAGCGTGCTGAAGAGGTGTTTGGCTTTACCCCGGAAGAACTGAGGGGCCTGACCCGTACGGCCATCGAAGCTGCCTTTGTCGATGACGGTATTAAGGCGGATCTTTTCGCCAAGCTTTGATCGTCAAGCCGTCTGACAACGTGCGATATGGGCATCAAAGGCTTGCCAGAACTTGTCCCTGTAAAGGTCGCGCTCCTGAAGGATCTCGTGGCGGGCTTCCGGGATTTCCGTAATCGTCACGGACGGAACGCCGCCAAACAGGTCTTCGGTAATCTGATTGGAAACAACCTGATCGTTTCCGGCCAGCACCATCGTGATTGGTGGTAGCAACCATTGACCGGATTTCATCTGCTCTATGCGGTCTGAAACCGATGCCTGTGCCTTGAAACAGGCATCGAGCCAACCGGCAGATACACCGCCGACCACAAGGTTAGGGTGTTCTTTCAGGATCGCGACGTTGCGGGCATAACGGGTTGCATCCGACGTCAGGATGTTATCGGGCTCAAACTCTGCTAGCGGACTGAGCTTGGCTTGGCCGGGAAGATATTGTTTGTCGAACCCATACCGGCACATGCTGTCAGCAACGAATTGCGCTGCCAGCGACAACCAGTCATGCCCACCCAGCCCGAAAAACGGGGCGACCATCACGGCATTTTCCCAAAGACCGGGTTGATCAAGCATCATCGTCATGGCGACCAGCCCGCCGGTCGAGTGGGTCAGGACGCAAGGACATTCTATACCATGTGCCTGTTTGACATGCTCAATGACATGGTCCGTGTCGGCGATATAGTGCGCAACGTCACGGATGTAGCCCATCACAGGGTCATCGGTTTCACGTGACGAGCCGCCATGACCCCGAAAATCAAAAGTCACACAGCCAAATCCACGTGCTGCAAGCTCATCGGCGGTTTCCTGATAGCGTTCGATATATTCGCCGCGCCCTTGCAGGATCAGTATGTGCTGACCTGCGTTTTCAGGTGTTTGAACGCCAAAACGGAGCTTGATGCCATCCGGCGTTTCGAGGGTTTCGGTCGTAAATGTCATGCGCACATTTCGGGGTTATTCTTGGGCGGTCACAGATGTCGTGATGAAATCCTTCATCTTGTCCATCATGCCGGTGAAATCCGGATTGAACGTTCCGCGGCGAAGCGTGCCATCCGGGGCCGTATCAAACAGATTGCGTTCCGCATACATGACATCATTACCAGTCCGGCAGCGTGAAAGTGCGTCGGGATCGTCATAATGCCCGCAATCGGGGGCCGAGCCATCCAGGCCATAGATGGGATCATTCGGGCTCATGGTAATGGCCGTGTGCGCATGATTGAGTGTGCGCAACTGATCATTTTCCGAGCGCACAACATCAATCCCCGCACAGTCCGGAAGGTTCATGGCAGAGGTAATCCTGCCCTGATACCAGACCAATTGTTTTTGGGATGCAGTGACCTTGTTGCAATAAAAATCAAGCATGACATCGGGATTGATGGTCTGGTCGTCTGAGCTGACAACCCCGAACACCGGGATGTCAAAGTCAGGCAGGCTGCCTTCGCCATAGGGTTCGGTCAAAAGGTAAAACTCGGCGGCGGCATTCATTGCCATCGAGCCATATTTGCCCGGGTCGTTGTTTTCGCCCTGACCGACCCAGTCTTTGACATAGCGTACATAGGGCGTAAGCCACGCCTGACCGCTTTTGGCGGCAAGACCGGGCGACAGCATGACAAGTGCCGAGACCCGGTCTTTATCTGATTGCTCGCTATACACCCGGCCAATCAGGGCTGCGCCGGTGGAAAAGCCCATTGGGATGATGTGTTCAATATCATCGTCAAAGCTGTTCAACCCGAAACGAACCGTCTTAAGCCAGTCTTCATATTCCACATCAAGCAAGTCACCGGGAACCGTGCCGTGACCGGGCAGAAGTACACCGTAGAAGACCGCGCATGGGAAGCGATCACGCAAATTGTCGCGAATGTCACTTAGCCAATAGGGGCTGTCTGTAAGGCCATGAACCATCAGGAAGCCAAGGCCATTTCCCTGCAAAGCGGGATCGTTGCCAGTGCATGTGGCGCCAACTGGTCCAAGTGCATAGGGTGCGCGCATGTCGACAACCTGATTTAGGGTGTGTTCCCCAAACGGTTTCTCTTCCCCGGCAAAGCGTGTTCGGGAAATTACATCGCGCAGTTTCTGGCGGGTGGATTGGACGTAATCATCAAACGAAGTTCCCGGGGCAGGGGCCGTAATCGCCGCGCCAGACGGTTCAAGTGCCGTGTCGGGTGTTGCGCAGGCACCTGTCGCCAAAAGACCACAAAGGGCAAGGGATGCAAGCCCTGTATGAATGATGCGAGACGTGCCCATTGGTTTTGCTCCGATCCGTTTCCGGGTTTGAAGAGGTTTGTTATTTTGCCAACAGGGATGTTAACGCGCGTACCGGTATGGTGCGAGCAACAAAAAAGCGATCTGTGAACAGATCGCTTTTCTTTGGACAGTTGGCTTGGCCGAAACCGGCTATTCAATCAGTTCCCAGCTATGGGTGACTTCAGCGGCCTTTGAAAGCATGATCGAGGCAGAGCAATATTTTTCTGCCGACAATTCAACCGCACGGCCAACCTTTGTCTCATTCAGATCCTGGCCTTTGACCTTGAAGTGCAGGTGGATCTTGGTGAAGACCTTGGGATCGGTTTCCGCACGTTCTGCTTTGACATCGGTTTCAACATCCAGAACGTTTTCACGGCCCTTCTTGAGGATATGCACAACATCAATAGACGAGCAGCCACCAAGACCCAGCAGGAGCATCTCCATTGGACTTGGTCCAAAACCGTTATCCTTGTCGCCGTCCATGACGACGCCGTGGCCGGTGCCGCTGGTGCCGGTGAAGGTCAGATTCTCAAGCCACTTTACACGCGCTTCCATGATCGAATTCCCATCTGCAATAAACTGTTGCCTTAACCTCTAGCCCGCCTTGGATGTGCCTGCAAGGTGCGATCACGGGCAATCGGGGGCCGAAAGGTCGAAAATGCGACCATGGGTGGTAAGTTGTTATAGGAGTTTTTACTTTCCGGGCGGATAATGTTGCGATTATTCAGATTCCTATGGTGCAGGAGTTACGGACATGACACAGGACCCGACGCGTAGCAAAAGCCGTTTCATGATGGGCATGGAACATGTTCTGCGTGAGATCAATCACGAGATCATCAGTCCGGCTATCCCTGACATGTCCGTTGAAAATGCCGTTCCTCTGATGATTACGGTTGCGCGCCTGCGTGCGGAGTATCTGAAATTCGCTTTTCATCTTTGCGATGATCGGGCCGAAGAACACCCGACTGCCGAAGAACTGGCAAAGCTCAAGCATCTGCGTGAAAGTTTCCAGGAAATGCTGGCCGTGGCCAAGGAGCTCGAGCACTGCATTGATCGCGGCTACATTGATCTTCCGACCAAAAAATAGCGATATACGGGTAAACATTCCTGTTTGATATCTGTACAACAAGAAAAATAATGACTTATTCTCGAGTATATGCAATGGGTTGCGCATAAATATACAAGACCGACTTAAAAGGTCTGATTTGGGGCATCACATAAAACGCGTATAAAGGGAGAGCGCTGCTTTGCAGCGCGCCGGGTGTCTTGTCAGTCAGTGCGGATGTGGTGGCAACTGCGGCGTTGTCACGTGATAGCCTTATTTTTCTTGATCCGGACGGCCTAAAGGTCGTGCATGTCAATGCTGCTGGGCAAAAGCACCTAGCTGATGCCAAGTCCGTCTTGCGACCGGGCACAGAGATTAAGCAGCTTTTGGCCTATCTTGCCAAGAATGGCGAATTTACTGATGGTGATGCGGTCGGAGCAGTGCGAAATGCCCTTGCTGCGATTTCGTCGGGCACGCATTCCGAACTTCCTGCATTTCGTTTGGGCAAAATTCCGTTTGTTTGGCACTGCGATGAAGGTCCGTCCGGGACGATTGCGCTTGTATTGCGCGATGTTGGCCGCGCACAGGAACTTGCCAAAGCGCTGGCGGATCACAAAACCTTTATCCAGCACCTGATTGATGTTTTGCCGACCCCGGTTTACCTCAAAAATCGCGACGGGGTACTTACCCGGTGTAACGGTGCCTTTGCGGAACTGTTCGGCCTTGGGACAGAGGATGCAATCGGCAAGAGAATGGCCGATTTCGCGCCGAAATCACTTGCCAAAACCGTTGGTGAACTCGAAGCCCCCTTGCGCGATAAAGAAGGTCAGGTCCGCGACGAGATCAGCTTTGCCATCGCCGATCAGGAATGCGTTGCCCTGTTCGCTGCTTCAACGCTTAAGGGGCCAAGCGGGGCGATCGCCGGTACCATTGGCTCGTTGATTGACGTGACCAGCTTGAAAAAGGCCCAGGCAGAAGTCGCCGAAGCGTCCCAGCGCCTGACGGAACTGCTTGAAAGCGCGCCAATCGGGGTTGGGATTTCCAAACGCGATAGCGGTGTGTTTCGGTTCTTCAATACCACCTTTGCCAAAATGCTTGGTATCGAAGACGAAAAGGAACCATCTGACGCCATTCTGCTTTCAGAGCGCTATCGTGAAAAGTCGCTCAAGGATATGGATGCGCTCGGTGAATTGCAGGATGTCGAGATCCGCCTGCGCCGACCGAATATGGCAGATGCCCGTTGGCTCAAGACGTCAATTGAACCCCTTTCATTCGAAGGCGAAGACGCCGTTCTTTGGTGGACCAGTGACATCACCAAGCAAAAACACGCCGCGCGCGAACTGCAAAACAAGGCCAACAACGATGAACTGACCGGGTTGGCCAACCGCGCGCGTTTCATGCAGAAACTTGATCAGTGTGAAAATGTCCTGCGCGGGACAGATACCCCGGCGGCGATCTTTATTCTTGATCTTGATGGCTTCAAGCAGCTGAACGACACGCAAGGCCATGCGGCTGGTGACTGGGTGCTTGTGGAAACCGGCAAGCGCCTGAAGCGTGCGGCGCGCCGGGCAGAAGAAGTCGCACGCCTTGGCGGTGACGAGTTCACCTTGCTGTTCTTGAATAAGGGTGGCGAAAAGGAAATGAGCGCGGTGGCCGATGCCATACTTGCCGAAATGAGCCAGCCATTTGTCTGGGAAGGACATGACTGCGGCATATCGGCCTCAATTGGACTGTCTGTGTTTGACGGCGGTTCCTGCGATATGAGCGAGCAACTCCGCCGTGCCGACAAGGCAATGTACGAAGCCAAAGCAGCGGGCAAGGCGCAATATTGCTTGTATACCCCCGAACTGGAACCAGATCTCCATAGCGACGGCTAAGCGGGCAAAGCTGCGCGTTGCGTCTGTTGGTCAGTCGCGTGTTTCGATACCGAGGGCGGTCAGGAGCGGCTGGATATAGGGGGCGTAGGGCTTCCAGCGTTCAACGCTGGTTTGATAGATGCCCTGACGAACCTGCGCGGCACTCGCGGTTCGGACCAAACGTTCCGTCTTGTGGAAGTCAAGCACGGCATCATTCCAGGGCAGACCCAGAAATTCGATCAGTCTGCGGGCTTCAGGTTCGATATCGGCGACGAGGTCTTCGTAGGTTACCTCGATAAATCGGTCCTTGGGTAACACAGCGCGCCAATGTGCCATCAGGTCTTCATAAGCGCGATAGTAGTGACCCAGCTCGGTTTGGTCGTAGGCATAGACCTGCAGATTGGCGAAGCGCTTGGAATAGCAAGACAGGCACGTATCCACCGGGTTGCGGCGGCAATGAATGATCTTGGCGCCAGGCACCGAAAGCAGAATCAAGCCAGCCCAGGCGAAGTTCCCCAGCATCTTGTCGATAATGATTTTGGTCGTTGACGACGGCGTGAACATCGCCTGGACTTCGTCGCGATAAAGCTTCGCAAGTTCCGTCAGCATGGCCTGATTTCTGATCTTGGTATGGTCTTCGGGCTGACTGGGGAAGGTGGTGCCAAACAGCCGATCCTTGTATTTCGGCAAGCTGCGCAATTCGCCGGTGGGCAGCGTTTCGGGATGACTGCCAAGAATTTGCTCCGTTAGGGTGCTGCCACAGCGGGGCATGCCCACGATAAATGCGTGGTCCGGGCCATCACCGGTCTTTTCCGGCAGGTTTTCAAACAGTGTGGCTGGAAAGTAGTCTGCTATTGCGCGTACGCGTTCGCAGGCATTTTTTGAATCATAGGCCTTTCGCGTGGGGGTATCCTTGGCAAAATCCTGACGACGCAACGCATTGGCGCGATCAAGGTGAAAAATCGCCTGTTTGGGATTCTTGCTATCGATATAGGCCTTGCCCAGTGCGAAGCCGATCATTTCGCGGTCAACTTTGGCCAGTTTATCCTTATTTGCATTCAGGATATCGACCATCGCCGCGGTTTCGGGACTGTCTGGCTTAAACTTCGTCACATCTGCAAGATCATGCCATGCACGTCCCGACTTGGGGTTCTCGTCAATTGCTTTTCGGAAGTATTCCGCAGCACTGTCAAGATCACCCATATGACGTTTCGCTTCACCGATCTGAAGCAAGTTACTGATCCGGCGATCCGGTTCATCCGGGGCGAGTTCTTCTGCACGACCAAGATATTGCAGTGCTTCGCGCACACGTCCAACCTTGAGAAGTGCCGATCCCAGATTGGTAAGTGCACCCCAGTCATTGGGAGCGAGATTAACAGCCTTCTCGAGGATCGCTATGCCCTGGGTAATGTGATCACCCTGAATGAGGTAGACACCAAGGTCACTGTAAGTCTGGGCATGCGTGGGAAATTTCCGGATAGCCGCAAACAGGATCTGTTGCACCAGATCATACCGCTTGCTTGCAGCAAAAATACCAGCCAGCTCGCGGAAATATTCAATTTTTGTGTCGGGCAGGTTGCAGGCAGTCTGCAGGACTTTTGCCGCTTCATTCAGATTGCCCGTCGCACGGTAAATTTGGGCAGTAACCAGATGGGCAGCACCATAATCCGGAACCAGTGCCAATGCCTGTCGCGCATGTTCAAGAGCATCACCCACCTTGCCTGACGCCAATGCGCTTTGCGCGGCATGGATCAGTTTGTCGGCCTTTTGGCGATTGCGTTTTTCCGCGAAACTGGGCTTTGACGCTGCCTTGCTCATGGAGATGATTAAATCCTGATACGAAAGATCAGGTCAACCTTAAGCGCAAGGGGTAAGCAAACTGTTTAAGCTGAAACGAAAAACGCCCGGCCAACTGGCCGGGCGTTTCCCGTAAGCATGGTCTTCCAAAAGGAAGATTATGCGCTGTAGTACATGTCGAATTCGACCGGGTGCGGAGCCTGTTCGAAGCGAATGACTTCTTCCATTTTGAGCTCAATGTAAGCTTCAATCAGGTCGTCGGTCATGACGTCGCCTTTTTTCAGGAACTCGCGGTCTGCATCGAGGCTTTCAAGAGCTTCACGCAGCGAGCCGCAAACGGTCGGAACTTCTTTGAGCTCTTCCGGCGGAAGGTCATAGAGGTTTTTGTCCATTGCTTCGCCCGGGTGGATCTTGTTTTCGATACCGTCAAGGCCAGCCATCAGCATCGCGGTGAAGGCGAGGTACGGGTTGGCCATCGCATCCGGGAAGCGGATCTCGACGCGCTTGCCTTTCGGCGATGCGGTGTACGGGATACGGCAGGATGCAGAACGGTTACGTGCAGAATATGCCAGCAGAACCGGTGCTTCGAAGCCCGGGACCAGACGCTTGTAGGAGTTGGTCGACGGGTTGGTGAAGGCGTTCAGAGCCTTGGCATGCTTGATGATACCACCGATGTAGTACAGGGCGGTGTCAGACAGGTCAGCATAGCCGTTACCTGCGAACAGCGGCTTGCCTTCGTGCCAGATCGACTGGTGGGTATGCATGCCCGAACCGTTGTCACCGAAGATCGGCTTCGGCATGAAGGTTGCGGTTTTGCCATACTGGTGTGCAACCATCTGGATGCAGTACTTGTAGATCTGGATGGCGTCGGCATGTTCGATCAGGGTGCCGAATGCGATACCCAGTTCGTGCTGCGACGGAGCAACTTCGTGGTGGTGCTTTTCGCAACGCACGCCCATTTCGTTGATGTAGTTGACCATTTCGGCACGGATGTCGTTTGCCGAGTCAACCGGCGGGACCGGGAAGTAACCACCCTTCGGACCCGGACGGTGGCCGCGGTTGCCGCCTTCGAATTCGGTGCCGGTGTTGTACGGACCTTCTTCGGAGTCAAGCGCGTACGCCATGCTCTCCTGCGAGGTGCTCCAACGGACGTCGTCGAACAGGAAGAATTCCGGCTCTGCGCCGAAGAATGCGGTGTCGCCGATGCCAGCCGACTTCATATAAGCCAGTGCGCGTTTCGCGGTCGAACGCGGGCAACGCTCGTAACCCTGGCCGGTGGCCGGTTCGATAACGTCGCAGAACAGGATCAGGCAAGGCTGAGCGGTGAACGGATCAACAACAGCGGTTGCCGGATCCGGCATCAGAATCATGTCAGATTCGTTGATGTCTTTCCAACCGGCGATCGACGAACCGTCGAACATGATGCCGTCAACAAAGACGTCTTCGTCGATCGTGCAGATATCCTGCGCGGTGTGCTGCCATTTACCTTTGGAATCGGTAAAGCGCAGATCGACAAACTGGATGCCTTTTTCTTTGATCAGATTAAGTACAGAAGCAGCGTCAGACATGATGCAACCCTTTAAAACTCATAAACAGTTACCGTATGGTGTTCTTAGCGTGGCGTGACCGATCAGATCGCGTCGTTACCCCGTTCACCAGTACGAATACGGATCGCGTCCTCGAGTGAGGAAACGAAAATTTTACCGTCGCCGATACGCCCGGTATGAGCGGCTTGCTGGATTGCCTCAATCGCACGCTCAACCAGCGTGTCCTCGACAACGATTTCCAGCTTTACCTTCGGCAGAAAGTCCACAACGTATTCGGCGCCGCGATACAGCTCCGTATGACCTTTCTGACGTCCGAAACCTTTGGCTTCGGTAACGGTAATCCCTTTGAGACCGATCTCTTGAAGGGCCTCTTTTACCTCGTCAAGCTTGAACGGCTTGATGATGGCTTCAATTTTTTTCATTAGCGCCCTCTGCTTTTTGGCGAGAGTTGCGTTGAACTCTGTAAAGCGTAATGCTTCGCCCGCTGACTATTGCACGGACCATGCCAGTTTTTACCGGCCACGGCATTCTAAGGATTCTCGTTGCGAAAACCCAGCAAAACCCATGAAATTTTTACGATTTTCCACCTTGTCGCTGACTGCGTTTTAGGCAAGATGTTCAAAAAATATGCAAATGACCGATTTGACAGGCACGTGGGGGCATTTGATTGGTTCCGGACTTGCCAATCGGGGGCCATCATGCAACAGGATTTTCTATGAAAGGGTTCTATCAGATGCGAAAATGTGCACGATGATCGGGACTCGACCGGAGGCCACCATCCGGTGAACGACCATAATATAAAGGACGCCTCATGACCGAATTTGTCGGCAATCCGCTTTTCGCTTCTGGCGGGATTACAATCTTTGAAGTGATGAATGAGCTGGCCCTGAAGCACAAGGCCATCAATCTGGGGCAGGGCGCGCCAGATGAAGACGGCCCGGCCGATATCCGCGAGGTCGCGGCAAAATCACTGACCGATATGTCCAACCAATACCCGCCTTTGGCCGGTGTTCCGGAATTGCTTCAGGCGGTTGCCGATCACAACAAACGGTTTTATGGAATCGAGGTCGACCCCAAGAAAGAAGTGCTGGTCTCGGTCGGTGCGACCGAAGGTCTGGCCGATGTCATTCTTGGTCTGGTTGCACCGGGCGATGAAGTCATCCTGATCGAGCCGCTTTATGACAGCTACCTGCCGATGGTGAAACTGGCAGGCGGCATCCCCAAGCTGGTGCGTGTGACCCCGCCGGAATGGGAGCTGCCGCGCGAAGAGCTTGAAGCCGCGTTTTCCGACAAAACCAAGCTGATCTTGCTCAATTCGCCGCAAAACCCGTGCTCTAAAGTCTATCGCGAAGACGAGCTGCAATTCATCGCCGATCTGTGCATCAAGCATGACGTGATCGCGCTGTGTGACGAGGTCTACGAGCATCTTGTCTTTGACGGGCGCAAGCATACACCTTTGATGACGCTACCCGGGATGCATGAACGCACCGTGCGCATTGGATCAGCCGGCAAGACCTTTTCGCTTACGGGGTGGAAGATCGGCTATATTACGGCCTGCGCCAAACTGATGGAGCCGATCAAGAAGGCGCATCAGTTCCTTGTCTTTACCGTATCACCCGCCCTTCAGCATGGCGTGGCATTCGGTCTGAACAAGGACGACGCCTATTTCGAGAACTTCACCGCCGAAATGGAAGCCAAGCGCAATTACCTGATGAAGGGGCTGAAGGAGGTCGGGTTTGATGTGCTCGATTCCCAGGGCACTTACTTCATCACCTGTGATTTCCGTCCGCTTGGCTATGACTGCGATGATGTCGAGTTTTGCCAGATCATGATCAAGGAAGCCGGGGTGGTGGCGATCCCCGTCTCGGCCTTCTATCAGGGCGAAGATGGCGGGGTGCGCAACTTCGTGCGGTTCTGCTTCTGCAAGGACGAAGCCAAAATGGACGAAGCGATTGCACGCATGAAAAAGGCTTTTGCTCGTTAAATCAGGAGAGCGCCGTGGGGATACCAAAAGTCTATGGAGCTGAGATCCCCGCGCGCGGACTAACTCTTCTCGAAGGTTTGTATCCTATCGTTGAGGAGAGCCTGAAGGCTGATGATGGAAGAGGAAGTCTGACAGCTACATTTCTTTTGTCCATGGCAATGCCTATGATCATTCTGCCGTTTGAGCGTTTTGATCTAAAGCATGATCGTGCTCGAGAGATCGTTATAGATCGTGAAGCCGTGTCTGTGTTCCGTCGCGCCATGAAATTAAATATGAGTGATGTCGATTGGATACACTGCGGAAATTGGGCCTACTACAAAACTGAGCACAAGAAACCTCGAATTTTCTTGGTTCCTAATGGGCTTCCTGAATTCGTAGAAGTTGCGTTAAATGAGCAAGCTGCCATTGATGCTAAGAATGAGCTGACACTGGGGGATGTGGCAGAGTGTTTTCGCCATTCTTTAGCGCATGGAAACGTAGCGTATCTCGATGAGCATGGGAGAACTAGCTACGATGGACCTGCGTCCTATTTAGCTTTCGTTTGTGATTTGCGTAGAGGAGCGGGTAGTCAGATTCTTCGGCTTTCTCTGACTGATTTTCATCGGTTCTTGATTGGTTGGGGGCGTTGGTTGCAACGGCTCGTGAACTGACTTGTGTCATAACACGCAAGTTCACGGTTTGATTAATGAAAATACAACGGGCCGACATGAAAGTGTCGGCCCGTTTTGCTGACGCAGTGGGGGATTATGCGTTACGCGGTTTGTTCAAGTGCGCCTTGCCCCTGAAGCGGCAGGCCCGCTTCGCGCCAGTCACTTTTGCCTTCGTGGTAATCCCGCACATTGCTGTAACCAAGCTTGGTCAGTGCCATTCGGGCGATGCCGGAGTTCTTGCACGGACCATTGGCGCAATAAACAACAATCGGTGCATTCAAATCGGGCAGGATCTGCTTCACGTTTTCATCAATGCCGTCATGGGGGATGTTGATCGCGCCGGGCAGGTGGGCATCAACATAATACCGCGGCGGAAGCGCCTCGATCAGGGTGGGTGCGTTGGCGGTGCCAAGGGCGGCCTTGAGTTCGTCACGGGTGATTGTGTTGCTCATTTTCCAATCTCCATCTGGATTGTTGTTGGTGATGGGATCAGTATTGATGTGCAATGGTGCGAAGTAAATTTGTGATAATTCAAACATTGTGTGCAATAATGCGAATTGTTGGGCGGCGCAGTTGGAGGGGTGCACATGCTGGAATGGGATGATCTGAAACTGGTACTGGCGGTGGGGCGGGCACGCAGCATTACTCAGGCTGCCAGACAATGTGGTCTTCATCATTCCACATTGTTTCGGCGGATGGCCGACATCGAAAGTCGCCTTGGTGCCAAGCTGTTTGAGCGTCAGCAGGGCGACTATCAGCCGACCAGTTCCGGTCTGGCAGCGATGCAGACCGCTGAAAACCTTGAGGCGGAAATGGCCGTTCTTGCCCGTACCCTTGCGGGGCAGGATATCCGGCCAACCGGCACGGTGCGATTAACCACGACAGATACGTTGCTTCACGCGGTGCTGGCCGATGATCTGGCCGCTTTTGCCACGGCCTATCCTGAGATCACTGTACATGTCGTGACCGACAACCGGTTTTATGACCTGAACCGGCATGATGCCGATATCGCAATCCGGCCCAGCAATGCGCCGAATGAAAACCTTGTCGGGCGGCAAATCGCCCCGATCCGATCTGTGGTCTGTGCGGCAAAGGGCATGGGTGATCCCAAGGACGGTGATGGGCCATGGATCACTTGCGATGAAAGCCTTGCCCATATCAAGGCCGCCCAGTGGCGCGACAAGCATTTCCAGGAACAGCATGTCACGATGCGCAGCAATTCGCTTTTGAATGTTGCACGGCTGGTGAATGCCGGGGCGGGCTATGCGGTGCTGCCGATGTTTCTTGCCGGTGCGTTTTCCAATATCAGCATCCTTGGTGATGCGATTGACGGGCTTGATAATGATCTTTGGATCTTGATGCACCGCGATCTTAAGGCTGTGCCGCGCATTCGGGCGTTCAATGATTTCATGTTCCCGCGACTTAGGGCCAAATCCGCCCTGTTTGCGGGCGCATGACGGGCAAAGAAAAAGCCGGGTTTCCCCGGCTTTTGCTGTATCTTGATATTTGCACTGCGTTGATCAGGATTTGACCATTTCCCAGCTGCCGGTCTTTGCGGAGCGGGCAAAGGCATCGAGAATCTGCATATTGGCAATCGCGTCCTCGATTGGGTAATCGATCGGGCTGTCCCCCTTGAAGATCGCGGTGGCTGCCTCACCCTGCAGGGTGTAGTGGTTGCAAACCGGGAATTTGATTTCGCGTGCTTCGTCAAAGCCCGGTTGTTTCTGGCCCGCGACGCGAATGACGGCTTCGTTTTCCGACACGGGATTGAACGGCATCAGGATTTCAATCCGGCCTTCGGTACCAAGGATATGCACGCGCTGAACAGCGGCCGATTGTGTGCCGCACACAAAGCTTGCCTGCAGGCCCGAACCGAAATCGAGCATGCCCGATACCAGACGATCGGTTCCGAATTTCGGATCCTTGTCCATCAATGACACCACACGGATTGGTTCCTTGCCGGTGATGAAGCGCGGGCCGACAATGCAGTAGCAGCCGATATCAAGCAATCCGCCGCCGCCAATGTCCTTTTTGTTGCGCACATTATTCGGATCAGCATTGAAATAGGTAAAGATGCTTTGCACCGTGTTGAGCTGACCGATCTGGCCGCTTTCAACGATCTTGCGAGCCTCAAGCCATTGCGGATGGTGGCGGACCATGAAGGCCTCAAGCACCTGCTTGCCGCTTTTGTCACGCGCCTCGATCAGGCGTTTGGCGTCTTCGGTATGAAGGCCGATCGGCTTTTCACACAGAACATGTTTACCGGCCTCAAGCGCCTTGATTGACCATTCCACGTGCAAATGGTTGGGCAGGGGATTATAGATCGCCTCAATCGACGGATCGGCCAGCAGTTCTTCATACGAACCATAGGCGCGCGGAATGCGCATGTTTTCTGCGACCTCGCGGGTCTTTTCAAGATCGCGACCGGCAATGGCCAGGATTTCAAGCTGATCGCTTTCCTGCATGGCCGGAATAACCTTTTCCGTGCCGATCTTGGCGGTGCTAAGAACGCCCCACTTCATTCCGATACTCCGTCTGTTTTTCTCTTTTGTGGCCATTTCCACCTCAGGACAAGCAGGCAACCCTTTATATATGGGGGTTCTGACAGCCTGTGTTTTGGCAATGGCTTGTTATTGAACCAAATTAATTAAGGCATGTGGTCAGGGATGCAAGATGTTCAGACGGGTGGGGTGCCCATTTTACGGATAGGAATGGATGAAGAAACCGGTTGCGGATGGCTCAAGCCCGCAAAAATCGGCGCTTTGAACAACTTGGCCGAAATCAGGGGAAAAAATTGAAAATATGCGCTTGACGTTGAGGGCCTCGGGCCATATAAACCGCGCCACACGATGGCGGGTGTAGCTCAGGTGGTTAGAGCACCAGTTTGTGGCACTGGGGGCCGTGGGTTCAAGTCCCATCACTCGCCCCATTTGTGAAAAGGTCAGGCAGAAATGCCTGGCCTTTTGTCTTTTGCGGTCGATTTTGCCCCGGCCCGGTTGCCTTTGACGGTTTATCATCTAGACTGCCCGAAAACATCAAGGTTCGGGGTCGTATGGCGAAGCTCAAAGTTGATCAGGCAATGAAGCGCGCAAAGGCGCATATGCGCAAAGGCGAAATGGCCGAGGCGCGCGCCCTGTATGAGGCGATCCTTGCTGATTATCCGAAAAACGAACGCGTCAAAACGGCTCTGGCCGAGTTAAGCGGCCCTGTCAAACCGGCTATGGGTGCAAAGGGCGGCGCATCCGGGGCCGCAGGCGAACCCCCGGCTGAAGTCTTTGCCAAACTTTCACAAGCCTATCAGGCCGGTCGCCTGCAAGATGTCCATGCCATGACCGGGCAGCTTTTGGGCCAGTATGGCAAATCTGCCAAGCTTTGGAACTTTCGCGCAGCCGTCAGCAGCAATCTGAACCTGCTTGATGACGCCGAACAGGCCCTGCGTCAGGTTGTAAATCTGCAACCCGATATGGTTGCCGCCAAAAGCAATCTTGGTGTCATCCTTGAACGTCTTGGCAAGCTGTCTGAGGCAGAGCAGTGCTACCGCGCCGTCATTGCGGCCTCCCCGGAGTTTCCCGAGGCGCACAACAATCTGGGCAATATCCTTAAAGGTGCGGGCAAACTTGAAGAAGCCCAGAGCTGTTATATGAACGCGATTGCGCGCAAGGCCGATTATGTCGACGCGCACTATAATCTTGCCAATACGCTCCGCGAACGTGAACTGCTTGAGGACGCCAAACAGCAATATTTCAAGACGCTCAAGCTGCAACCGAAACTGGCCGAGGCCTGGTACGGACTGGGCCAAACGATGGCAGAGCTTAAATCCGGCCCAGAGGCGATTGAGGCCTATCAACGCGCCCTTGCGGTCAAGCCGGGTTATGTTTTGGCAATGGTCGAACAACTGCGTGAGCAAAGCCAATTGTGTGACTGGCGGGCGTGCGACCTGTTTGATCAATATGGTGCCGAGCTTGGTGTGACCGGCGAGGCGGCCCTGCCATTCCCGCTGTTGCCGTTTGAGGATCATCCCGCACATCAACTTGCCCGTTCGCGCAACTGGGCGAAAAGCCATTTCTCGGCGGCGGCCCCGGTATCGACGATCCAGCCGACCCCGGCGGACGGGCGCAAAATCAGGCTTGGCTATTTCTCGGCCGATTTTCATGATCATGCGACCATGTTCCTCATGGCAGGCATTTTGCGCCATCATGACAGATCAAAGTTCGAAATCTTCGTCTTCAGCTATGGCAAAAGCAAAACCGACGCACAGCGCGATCAGGTGCTTGAAAACGTTGATCAGTTCTTTGATGTGCAGGGCATCTCCGATGGTGATCTGACCAAGCTTGCCCGTGAACAGAACCTTGATATCGCGATTGATCTCAAGGGCTATACCCGCGATGGCCGCCTGGAACCGTTTGCCAAACGCCTGGCCCCCGTGCAGATCAGCTACCTTGGCTATCCCGGCACGCTTGGTGCGGATTTCATTGATTATATCGTGGCCGATCCGGTCGTCATTCCGCCCGAACAGCGCAGCGGTTATCACGAGAAGATCATTTATCTTCCCGATTGCTATCAGCCCAATGACAATACGCGCGAAATATCGAGCAAGCCGATAACACGTGCCGAGCTTGACCTGCCCGAAGATGGCTTTGTGTTTTGTTGTCTCAACAACAACTACAAAATCATGCCAAGCGAATTTGCCATCTGGATGCGGGTGATGAAGAAGGTGGAGGGCAGCGTGCTCTGGCTTTGGTGCAATAATGATGTCGCCAAGGCCAACCTGCGTGCGGCGGCGGAAAAGCACGGTATCTCGGGCGACCGGCTGATCTTTGCCGGTTACATGCCGCAATCCGAACATCTCGCCCGTTTGCGCCACGCCGATCTGTTTATCGATACCTTCAACGTCAACGCCCATACGACCGCCAGTGATGCGCTTTGGGCCGGGTTGCCGGTGGTGACTCTGGCGGGCAAACAGTTTGCCGCCCGTGTTGCCGCCAGCCTGCTTTCGGCCATTGGCCTGCCGGAGCTGATCACAGACACGCCAGAGGCCTATGAGGAGCTCATCCTCAAGCTCGCGCAAAATCCGGACATGCTGGCAGAACTGCGCACCAAACTTGCAGCCAACCGACAGACCAAGCCGCTGTTTGATACCGAAGGCTACACCCGCGGGTTTGAGCAGGGGCTGGAGCAGGCTTTTGCCCAAAGACTGGCAGGAGAAGCATTTTCGGATATTGCCGTGAGTATCTAGGCGTGTCCGATTGTGATCCGATGTCTCATTCCTGACGAATTAATTCCAGATAAGGAATATGTCTTCTGGCTTGTTTGGCTGGAAAGTTGAATGCGCATATGATCCCGACCGCCAAGGACTATTGGATATGTCGAGCGACAGACCACTTCCGATGCTGACCCGCCGTGCCTTCTCAGTGACCCTTCTGGGTGCTGCGGCCGCGCCCTTCGTGGGCCGGGCTTTCGCACAAACCGCGTCCGACATCCGTTCGCGAATTGCTGACATGTCCCAGCTTCATGCGATCCTGGTCCAACGCGGTGACGAGGTCATTGTTGCCGAGGCGCCGCGCGGGCCGGGCCTGGATCGGGTTGCGAACATCAAGTCCTGTTCGAAAAGCATCATCGGTCTGCTGACGGGCAACGCCATCGCAGACGGCGCGATCCCCTCGGTCAAAGCCACCATCGGCGACATCGCGCCGTCTATCATTCCAGCGGACGCAACCCCTGGTGTGGAAGATCTGACCATCGAAGATCTGGTGACGCTCCGGGCCGGGCTTGAGAGCACATCAGGGCGTAACTACGGCACTTGGGTCAATTCCGACAACTGGGTTTCCTTTGCACTGCGCCGACCGATGGTCGCAAGCCCGGGCGGGCGTATGATCTATTCCACCGGCACGACGCATATCCTTGGTGCGGTGCTGACGGTCGCGACAGGAAAAAGCCTGCTGGCGCAGGCGCGCGCTGTTCTTGGTCAGCCGCTCGGCATTGAAATTCCGGCTTGGACACGGGATCCGCAAGGCTATTATTTCGGCGGGAACCAGATGGCGATGACACCGCGCGGCATGTTGCGGATCGCGACCCTCATGCGCGATCAAGGCCGGTTCGATGGCGACCAAATCATTCCGGCCAACTGGATCGACCAGTCAACCCAAGCCCACACGCGATCACCTTATTCGGGTCTTGCCTATGGCTATGGCTGGTTCCTGAGCCGCAGCGGCTTCATCATTGCACGCGGCTATGGTGGCCAGATCATCGCGGCACATCCAGAGCGGGGCCTTGCGGTAGCAATCACCTCGGACCCGACGTCGCCCGCACGCTCAGGCGGATATTTCGGGCAACTGATGGATCTGCTTGAGGGGCCGGTGCTTTCGCTGGCCTGACAGAAGCGACAAAGAGCATTTAAAAAGCGAGGCGGACAGGATTGGGTCGAAAAATCAATCTGCCCCTTTTTTGCGTTATTGCGTATTTTCTTCAGGGGCTAAGTTGGTCCAGATACGCTTTTGAGTGCTCTGATATTTCTACAAAAAGTCTCTCAATGTTGCGCTTCTCTACTGAGCCTCTTTGGCTGAAAAGGTAATCGTAACTTTTCAGTAGCCTGCGTAAACTCATGTGAGCCTCACTGAGGCTATCTGTTACTATCTCATCTGGAACATAAGTCGGAAGCTCCTCTAATGCTGCTTTCACATATTCAAGAGAGGTTTGATCGCTTCGGTCATAGTCGTAGTACCCATTGAACATGCGGGTCTCTAGGTTGGGGGAAATAAAGTTGTCGGCTCTCAATTGAATTTTACCGACAATTGACTTGAGACGTATACGAAACGCCCGCTCTCTTTGTGTTTTTTCTTGGTTGCTTTGATGTTGAGCTGCCAAGAATGCGAAAGACCCGCCTGCCAACCCTAAAACACCAGCTAACAGGGTTTCCCAACTCACATCGGCACCTTCTTGTACAAGGTCGTATTCTAATATTTTGGGTAGTAGGACAAAGCCTAGAGTCAAACCCGTTAGAGAACCTGTACATAACAGAATTGCTGGATGAATACTTTCGCCTAGTCTCTTTGAGACACCGCTGCTCATTGCTCTATCCATTACATTGATGCTGGGTTAGAACTTCATAATTCCATAATTGCAAGCAATCTGCTAGGTAACGCTCCATATTTCCCAAACGGGTTCATTGCTTGCCAGGAGATCGCCGCATGTCGACCAACCGCATTACCCTTCGCCGTCCTGATGACTGGCATTTGCATTTGCGTGATGGCGAGATGTTGAAAGGTGTGATTGGCGAGACGTCCGAACATTTTGCCCGTGCGATCATCATGCCCAATCTGGTGCCGCCGGTGGTCAAGACGGCCGATGCGGTGGCCTATCGCGACCGGATTGCCGCGGCCATCCCGTCGGGCCATGATTTTACGCCGCTGATGACCCTGTATCTGACAGAGGGCAGCAATCCTGATGATATCGAGGAAGGCTACAAGGCCGGTGTGATCACAGCACTAAAGCTTTATCCGGCCGGGGCGACGACCAACTCGGACAGTGGTGTGCGCAATTTTGATAATGCCATGCCAGCGCTGGAGCGGATGGCAGAGCTTGGCATTCCGCTGTGTGTACACGGCGAAGTCACCGATCCGGACATTGATATTTTTGACCGTGAAGCGGTGTTTATCGACCGGGTTCTTGATCCGCTGCGCAAGCGTCTGCCGGAGCTTCGCGTGCTGATGGAGCACATCACGACCGAAGACGGTGTCGAGTATGTCAAAGCCAATGACAAGAACCTTGGTGCGACGATCACGACCCATCATCTGATCATTAACCGCAATGCCATTCTGGTCGGCGGCATTCATCCGCATATGTATTGCCTGCCGGTCGCCAAGCGTGAAAAGCACCGTCTGGCGCTGCGTGCGGCGGCGACGTCCGGTGATGCGCGGTTCTTCCTTGGCACGGATTCAGCCCCGCATACCGATGAACGCAAGGAAAGCCCGTGTGGATGCGCCGGGATCTTTACCGCCAACAACACCGTGCAGCTTCTGGCGCATGTGTTTGAGGAAGAAGGGGCACTGGACAAGCTTGAAGGCTTTGCGTCGATCCACGGGCCGCAATATTACGGCCTGCCATTGAATGGTGATCAGATCACGCTGGAAAAACGCGCTGAACCCGCCAGGTTCGCGGAAAAAATCGAAACCGGCGAAGGCCCGGTAACGGTGTTTAATCCGGGCTTTGATGTGTTCTGGCATTACGCCTGAGCTCAACCGCACTACAAAACAAAAGCGGCTCCATGCAGGCCGCTTTTTTGTTGGGCTATCGTCATTCCGGACGGCGCGTAGTGACGAGCCGGAATCTTTATGTCGTTGCCGATAATGGATTCCCGTACCCGCCTTCGCGGGCACAGGCTCTGCGCGGGAATGACGGCGGAGGTGGCGCGGATGCTAACCGCTCAGATCCACGGTGCCCGGCGCAGCATTCAGGCCCAGCGTCATGCGATAGCTTTCGGCCGCCGCATAAGCCTGTGCCGAGATCATGGCCGAGATGTTCATCGATGCGCCCTTGGCGACATTAAAATCAGCCGCCGAGCTTCCGGGGACGGATGCGGCACGGGAAATGGCGGCCTGGTTGGCGATGGCGGCGATACCATCAAGACCCTGAATGGGGCGGATGCTGACCTTGCCGCCGGTGGCGTAAAGCCGCCCGTCCGGGCCCGGCGTGTAGCTATAGCTGATCATGCCGGCATTTGCGCCGGCAAGGGCCTGATGGCTTTCTTCCTCTGTCCGCACAACTGCGTCACGGGCGCGCAGCTCCTGCACGATTTCACGTTCGGTCGCGGTCAGAAGGGCCGGGTTTGACGTGGGTTGACGTGCGCTTTCAGGGGTGGCTTCGCGTTCTTCCTGCTGACGTTGTGTCGGGCTCTGGATTTGCGGTTCTTCCGGCGCGCCACCGTTAATATCACGCGGATCAAGCTGCTGGATGATCGTGACCACCGATGCCGCGCTGTTGACAGGTGCTGTTTGCGCCGGGGCAGGCGGTGGTGTTGGGGCCGGTTCGTTCGTGCCGGTGGTCTGCGTTGAATTTGCTGACTCACCGCGCGACGTGGATGTGTTTGCGGGGGCCTGGGTGGCGGCAATGGTGCTTGAAAGCGGGACAAGCGCAACGGCAGCCGGTAAGGTTTGCGGCGCAGACGCAACCGTTCCGCCCGACCCGCTGGTCGGCGGTTGGCTCCCGGAGCCGGGCAGGGCGCGTGTGGCTATAATCTGGCCAAGTTGCCCACCACTGCCGGGGATAACCTGTATTGCACCTGCCTGTATCATAGGGCTTAGTATAGCCCAACTCTGGGTTAAATGTACATAAGCAGATCAAGGCGATGGCACTGGCAGCGCCATGGATCCGCGATCAGATCACGCCGGTTTGATGCGGTGGTTTTGCATCTGCCGGGTAAGGTAGTGGCAAAGTTGTTCCAGATCGGTTTGTCGATGATGCGTTTTACGATTTCTGCCTTGGTCCCTGTTTTGATCGCTGTGTTGATGCTTGCCC
The DNA here is from genome assembly GCF_002295455.1 of Thalassospira sp. UBA848. NCBI lineage: Bacteria > Pseudomonadati > Pseudomonadota > Alphaproteobacteria > Rhodospirillales > Thalassospiraceae > Thalassospira > Thalassospira sp. UBA848. The sequence goes on from NZ_DBGS01000116.1 coordinate 58,530, forward strand.
CGCCATATCCGGCGCAAGCCGCGCCGGATGCAGATTTATGGCCGGACTGGCAGGCGCATGATCCTGAAAGTGCCGTGGTGATTGATCATGGGGATTGGCAGGTCGTTCTGGATCGCTATGTCACGGTGCAGGAACCCGGTGTGACCAGCTTTGACTATAAGGCAGCAAGCAAAGATGGCGGGGCAGGGATGGTTGCGGGCTATGTTGATGCCATGACCAGGGTCGCGGTCGATCAGCTTAACCGGGATCAGCAATTTGCCTATTGGGTGAACCTTTATAATGCGCTGACCGTCAAGGTGGTTCTCGATCATTATCCGGTGGACAGCATCCGCGATATTGATATCTCGCCGGGGTTATTTGCCTCCGGGCCCTGGGGCAAAAAGCTGATCACGGTCGAGGGGCGAACACTGAGCCTTGATGATATCGAGCATCGCATCCTGCGCCCGATCTGGCGCGATGCGCGCATTCATTATGTGGTGAATTGTGCATCTATTGGCTGCCCGGCATTGGCGCCAGAGGCCTTTGATGCCGACAAACTTGAAGCGCAGCTTGATCAGGTTGCCCGAGACTTCATCAACCACCCGCGCGCGGTGCACGTTGAGGAAGATGGCCGTCTTGTGCTTTCAAGCCTGTATGACTGGTATCGGGATGATTTCGGCGAGAGTGATGCGGAGTTCATCGCGCATCTAAAGGCTTTTGCCGCGCCTGATCTGATGACCTATCTGGGCGATATCACAGAACTTGATATCGCCGAATACACCTATGATTGGGCGTTAAACGCCCACGGGCGTTGATCGCAGAGTTTTTAATTATGCTGCTGTATCGCGCAAGCGATCAGCAGCGCTGCCCGGTTTCCAGTTGAAGGCAGCGTCTTCATCGTCCGGATTTTCCGGGCGATGCTGATTTACTGCTTCTATCGTGTGACGGACATCACTGGCAGAGATGCCATCATAGCGCATTAATGTCTGAACGATCGGGTCGGCAAGCATATCTTCGACCGTCAATTCCTGATCAACGTAACTCATCTTCTCGTATCCCGAATTTTTTTGTTGTAGTGAATGTAATGCAATTGCAAGTCATTCGCAACAATTTTCGTGTTCTGATGATATCTTTTTTCATTTTCGGCCCTTAAACGCTTTGATCTGTCTTAAGGCAGGTCGATCTGTGCGAAATTTTCGCAAACCGCGTTTGCGGGCTTTTTCGTGCCTGAGTCCGGGCCAAATTCCTGTGGGTTGTATTTCCTTGATTAAAACCCTGATCGGTTTTAACGCTGTGATCTGGTCTGTTTGTAAAAGCGATTAGACCCAACAAGTATGGCAAAAATAGGCTGGCAAAATGACACGTCCGGGATTTCGCGAATATCTGCTTCTGGTGCTTCTGGCATTGATGTGGGGAAGTTCATTCACCTTCATCAAAATCGGTGTGCATGCCTATTCGCCGCTTGTGGTGGCAAACGGACGTCTGGCCTTTGCCGCCCTTGTGCTGTGGTGCCTTGCCTTGATTCGCAAGTCGGAAATGCCCACGGGGCGGCGTGCATGGATTTCGACCTTTATGGTGGCGCTGGTCGGGAACGCCGTTCCGTTCTTCCTGATCAGCTTTGGCGAGATCAAGGTCGATGCCGGGCTGGCGGCGATCCTGATGTCGACCGTGCCACTTACCACCGTCGTGCTGGCGCATTTCTTCACCCAGGATGAAAAGCTGTCGACCGGCAAGGTGATCGGGGTGATTTTGGGCACGATTGGCGTGATTGTTCTGGTTGGCCCGGAAACGCTTTCCGGGCTGGGTGGTGAATTCCTGTTCCAGCTGGCCATTCTGGTCGCGGCAATCGGATATGCGATTTCGTCGCTTGTGGCGCGTAATCTGCGCGATCAGCCGCGCATCGGATCTACGGCGGTTATTCTGACGTTCGCAACACTGATGCTGATGCCCTTTACCCTGATTGTCGATCAGCCCTGGACGATGAACTGGGATCTGGAAGGCGCACTTGCGATCATGTATCTCGGCATGTTCCCGACCGGCATCGCCATGTTCCTGATCCTGCAAATCATTGCCGTGGCAGGGGCCAGTTTCCTTGTATTTAACAACTATCTGGTGCCGGCCGTCGGGGTTCTGATCAGTTTCCTTATTCTGGGCGAGGTGCCCCAGCCAAATGCCCTGATCGCACTGGCCATTATTCTGGGCGGGATTGCGGCATCTCAGATGCGGTTTGGCCGTAAATCGCAACCGGCCGATGCGGCAGGTGCCAAGGCCGATCCCATGACCGCTGTGATGGAAGCGCCTGAAGGCGAAAAATCCGCGCAAAAATGATGGTTTTCAGGGCAGCGAAATCCCTGAATTCGCGATAAATTTCGAACTTTCTTTGCCAACCGTGAAGGATAGGATTTGTCAATATTGTTTGTGCGCGACAAACCTGATACTTTCCGCCTTTCTGGTCCGGCATGCGCCTGAAAACGGGGCATGTCACGCCGATTGAATCATTTCTGATCAAGCGTTTAAGAGGTCACGGGCTTTGTCCACCGAAGAGACCAATCCTGAGAACCGCGATATCTTCCCGGTTTCCATCGAACAAGAAATGCGCCGGAGCTATCTTGATTACGCAATGAGCGTGATCGTCAGCCGCGCACTGCCTGACGTCCGAGACGGTTTGAAACCGGTACATCGTCGTATTCTGTACGCCATGCACGAGAACGGGTTTGAATATAACAAACCGTTCCGCAAATCCGCCCGTGTGGTCGGGGATGTGATGGGTAAATATCACCCGCACGGCGACAGCGCGATTTATGACGCAATGGTCCGTATGGCGCAGAACTTCTCCATGCGCCTGCCGCTGATTGACGGGCAGGGGAACTTTGGTTCCATGGACGGTGATAAGGCCGCCGCCATGCGTTATACCGAGGCGCGCATGGCCAAGGCCGCGCACTTCCTGCTTGATGATATCGACAAGGACACAATCGATTTCCGCGATAACTATGACGAAACCACCAAGGAACCGTCTGTTATCCCGGCCCGTTTCCCGAACATGCTGGTCAATGGTGCCGGTGGTATTGCGGTTGGTATGGCAACCAACATTCCGCCGCACAACCTTGGCGAAGTCATTGATGGCTGCATGGCCTATGTCGATGATCCCAACATTTCCGTCGAAGGACTGATGGAATTTGTCCACGGTCCGGACTTCCCGACCGGTGGGCTTATTCTTGGCCGTTCGGGCATCCATTCGGCATTCAAGACCGGTCGTGGTTCCGTCGTCATGCGGGCACGTACCCATGTCGAGGAAATCCGTGCCAACCGCGAAGCCATTATCGTGACCGAAGTTCCCTATCAGGTGAACAAGGCCACCCTGATGGAAAAGATCGCTGATCTGGTGCGCGAAAAGAAACTCGAAGGCATTTCCGACCTGCGCGACGAATCTGACCGTTCGGGCGTGCGTATGGTGATCGAGCTCAAGCGCGATGCCAACTCGGATGTCGTCTTGAACCAGCTGTTCCGCTTTACCGCACTTCAGACCTCGTTTGGTGTGAATATGCTTGCGCTTAATCGCGGCAAGCCGGAACTGATGAACCTCAAGGACATCATTCAGGCCTTTGTCGAGTTCCGCGAAGAAGTCATTACCCGTCGGACCATCCACCTTCTGAAAAAGGCACGTGATCGTGCCCATGTCGTGGTTGGTCTGGGTATTGCGGTTTCCAATATCGACGAAGTCATCAAACTGATCCGTAATGCGGCCGATCCGGTCGTGGCGCGTGAACAGCTGATGGCGCGCGACTGGGCGGCGGGCGACATTGTTCCGCTGATCGAACTGATTGCTGATCCGAACCAGGTTGGCTCATCGGATGGCATGTATCGCCTGTCCGAAGCACAGGCGCGCGCGATCCTTGAGCTGCGCCTGCATCGCCTGACCGGTCTGGAGCGTGACAAGATCGCGGCCGAATTGACCGAATTGGGTGAGAAGATCAAGGACTTCCTTGATATCCTTGGTTCGCGTGAGCGCAAGCTTTCCATCCTCAAGGATGAACTTTCGGAAATGCGCAATGAATTCGCCGACCCGCGTCGCAGCGAAATTCAGGAAGCAGAATTCGAACATGACATCGAAGACCTGATTGCCCGCGAAGACATGGTCGTGACCGTGTCGCACAGCGGCTATATCCAGCGTGTGCCGCTGTCGACCTATCGCGCCCAGCGCCGCGGCGGCAAGGGCCGTTCGGGCATGGCAACCCGCGAGGAAGATTTTGTCTCCAAGCTGTTTGTTGCCAATACCCACACGCCGGTTCTGTTCTTCAGCTCCGAGGGGATGGTCTACAAGATGAAGGTCTGGCGTCTGCCGATGGGCACGCCGCAATCACGCGGCAAGGCGCTTGTGAACCTGTTGCCGCTCTCGGAGGGCGAATATATCACCACGGTTCTGCCGCTGCCTGATGAGGAAGAATGGCCGAACCTGCATGTGATGTTTGCCACCTCGACTGGCAACGTACGCCGGAACAGTCTTGCTGATTTCGTGAATGTGAAATCAAATGGCAAGATCGCCATGAAGCTTGAAGAAGAACGTGGCGACAAGCTGATTGCGGTTCAGACCTGTACCGATGATGACGATATTCTTCTGACCACCCGCAAGGGCAAATGCATCCGTTTCCGTGTGACGGACGTGCGCGTGTTTACGGGCCGTAATTCGGTCGGTGTGCGCGGGATCCGTCTGGCCGACGAAGACGAAGTCATTGCGATGTCGGTGCTGTTTGGCAACCATGTCACCATGGAAGAACGCGACGAGTATCTGTCGATTGCCGGTAAGCTGCGCCGCGAGGAAATCTCCGAGGACAGCCTGCCGCTTGAGGTCCTGAGTGCTGACCGCTACCAGGAAATCTATGACGGTGATCAGTTGATCCTGTCGGTGACCGAAAACGGTTATGGCAAACGGACGTCTGCCTATGAATACCGTGTGACGGGCCGTGGTGGCCAGGGCTTTGCCAATATCGAGATGTCCGAGCGTAACGGCAACGTTGCCGCGTCGTTCGTGATCGAGGAAGGCGACGAACTGATGATGGTCACCAATGGTGGCAAGGTCATCCGCATGCCGACCCATGATATCCGCATTGCCGGTCGTAAGACCCAGGGTGTGACGCTGTTCCGTACGGCCAAGGACGAAGAAGTCGTTGCTGTCGAACGTCTGTCAAACCTTGGCGACGAGGACGAGGTCATTGATGGTGAAGAAGGTGTGATCGAAGGTGGCGAAGGCACTGCCGAGACCACTGAACCGGCCGCAGAGGCATCTGACGAGGATGCATCCGCAGCACCGGCATCTGATGACGCAGACAGCGACGAATAACTGGAAGTTTGATGACTGAAACGTCTTCTACCGTATCGCGTATCGGGATTTATCCGGGCACCTTTGATCCGGTAACCCAGGGGCATATGGATATCATTCGTCGCGCGACCCGGATCGTCGATGAGCTGATTGTCGGTGTTGCGATCAATGCCGGCAAAGGCCCGATGTTCGGGGTTGAGGAACGCTGCGCACTTGTTGAGGGTGCGCTTAAGGCTGCGGGCGGTGAAGTGGCCGCCCGTACCTCAGTAAAGCCATTTTCGTCGCTTCTGATGCAGTTTGCGCAGGAAAACGGATCAAGCACCATTATCCGTGGTCTGCGCGCTGTGTCGGACTTTGAATATGAATTCCAGATGGCCGGGATGAACGCCCGGCTATCCCCGGAAGTTGAAACCGTGTTTTTGATGGCATCTGACAAACAGCAGTTTGTGTCTTCGCGCTTTGTGAAGGAAATCGCCCGGCTGGGTGGGGATGTCACTGAATTTGTGCCCGCCAACGTGCTCAAACGCCTGCACGAAAAGCTGGCAGAAGAAAAGGAATAACGCAGGCCATGCGTCTTTTTCGTCTATTCTCAATTATTGCTCTCGTACTAGGATTTATCACCATGTCCACTGGAAACGACGCTGTCGCACAGGATCTGGAGAACACGCTGTATCTTGACCTGAAAGATGGCCGCGTTGTGATCCAGCTCCGTCCGGATCTGGCACCGAACCACGTTGCCCGGATCAAGGAACTCACCCGTGAAGGCTTTTACGATGGTCTGAACTTCCATCGTGTGATCGAGGGCTTCATGGCCCAGACCGGCGACCCGAAAGGCAACGGAACTGGCGGTTCCGGCCAGAAACTGGACGCGGAATTTTCCAATGAACGCCATGTTCGTGGTACCGTTTCCATGGCGCGTTCGGCCAACCCGAACAGTGCGGATTCCCAGTTCTTCATCGTATTCGCCGATGCACCGCACCTTGATGGCCAGTACACCATCTGGGGCCAGGTGACTGAGGGCATGGAATATGTCGACATGATCAAAAAGGGTGCGCCATGGGCCAATGGCAGCGTTGCCGACCCCGATCAGATCGTCAAAATGCAGGTTGCTGCTGACGCGCAATAATCGCGAACTTTCAAGTATTACAACCGAAAGCCGTTCCTTTGTGGGGCGGCTTTCGCGTTTTTGGGGCTGAATGCGCAAAAAGAGCCAAAATATGGAAAACAGGTGTTGACCGATGGGGCCTGTGCCATTAAAACGCGCTTCACCAACGTTGAGGGCCCGTAGCTCAGTTGGTAGAGCAACTGACTTTTAATCAGTTGGCCACAGGTTCGAATCCTGTCGGGCTCACCAATAAGCCCCTGAAACCTAACCGGTTTCGGGGGCTTTTTATTTGTCTGCCTTTCCCTTGCACAACTTGTCCATTGGCGATGGCTGGTTCTTGTCATTGAGACGATATTTCGTGTTCCGTGTTGGTGTTTCTCGATCAAGATTCACTCACATAATCGGGTATTTTTCATCTTTTCATAGCTGATGTGCATCTTCGCGTAAAAAGGGGGGTTGACCGATCCCGTCTGGCCCATTAAAACGCCGCTCACCAACGTTGAGGGCCCGTAGCTCAGTTGGTAGAGCAACTGACTTTTAATCAGTTGGCCACAGGTTCGAATCCTGTCGGGCTCACCAATTCAAAACCCCTGGAACCCAGAAGTTCCGGGGGTTTTGCATATCCGGGCTTTGACACGCATTTCCCGGCAAAGATCACCAATACCCAACATGGCTTGTTTTGCCTCAATGGCTGATGCCCGAACGGGGAAATCAGGGCAAAAAACGTTGTGGCTGCTTTGTTGCGATTGCATCGCAATTCTATTTCCTGTAAAGAATGCAAATCAGTTTCAAACGCATCAGAGCAGGACGTCTGGTGATGATCAATTTTGTGATCGGGAAAGTTACATGTCTGACCCAGTAAATTCATCTGCCGCATCCGTGGATGCGCAATCCCCGCTTTCTTCCGATGGCGCACAGGCAGATGGTGCCGCTGCGACCGGAACGCTCAATGCGGACGGCACTGTGATGGTCGACCCCGATACCGGACTTGCCATTGATGCCACAGCGACAACCCAGTCCAATGGTCTTTTGGGGGATTTCACCAGTCTTCCGGTGATTGAACAAGTTGACCGGGCCGGTGTGGTCGGTTGGGTGCTGGCGGCGATGGCGCTGATCGGGCTTGTGGTGTTCTTCTACAAGCTTGTCGGTTTCCTGCGTCGTGGTGTGTTTGCCGATGGCTTCGTAAAGGATGTCGAAAATCATCTCTCGTCCGGGAACGAGGCAAAGGCAGCCGAACTTATGGCGCGTCGTCGTCATCCAGCGGCCCGCATCGGCCTGTCTGGCATGACCTTGCCGGTCAACTCGGCCCAGGATCGCGAAGCGGCATCTGATTTGATTGCCGCCCGTGCGCGCAAGGAGATCGATGGTCTCAATGGTGGTCTGCGCATCATGTCTGCCATTGCCGTGCTGAGCCCGCTTTTGGGGCTGCTGGGCACGGTTATGGGCATGATCGAGGCGTTCCAGCGTATGGAAGGGGCAGGCAGCCGTATTGATCCCTCTGTGCTGTCTGGTGGTATCTGGCTTGCGCTTCTGACGACTGCGATCGGCCTTGTCGTCGCGATTCCGGCAACCGCATTCCATATGTGGATGCAGGGCGTGATTGGCCGGGCAGCGGCGACTATGGAAGATGTCTGCACCTTGGTGGTCAATCGCGGTGAGCTGGCCCAGAAGTCGCTCAGCCGCGTATCGAACCTTACCGAACTGCGCCACGCCGCCGAATAATTACCATCTCCGGAAGTCGACCCATGCAGTTGCGCGAACGTAACAGCGGTACATCGCCGATGATCGGTCTGACCCCGCTGATTGATGTTGTCTTTATCCTGCTGATCTTTTTCATGCTGGCTTCAAGCTTCCTTGACTGGAAGGGTTTCGAGATGTCGGTCAGCATTTCTGATGGTCGCGCCACCAGTCAAAGCGAGACGCGCCCGGTCACGGTCGAGGTTGACGTCAATGGTGGCCTGTCCATCAATCGCAATGCTGTTGCGCTGTCCAATCTTGCGCCGACGCTTTTGCGTGATCACGAAGGATCGCCAGTGCGTCTGCGCCCGGTGAACGGTGCCAGTCTGCAACGATTGGTCGAGGTTATGGATACGTTGGGCCGGGGTGGCGTCACGGATGTGGAGTTCATCGAATGAAGCGCCGCATCCATATTACCGAAGATGGCCCGGTTCAGGAACCGATGTTGCCCTTGATCAATATTGTCTTCCTGCTTCTGATCTTTTTCATGATTGCCGGAAGCCTGCAAAAGCTTGGCCCGTTCGAAGTTGATCCACCGGCCAGCCAAACCGCCGAAGCCGAGCCCGAAGACACCATTGTTCTGTGGTTTAGCAATACCGGCGAAATCGGGATTGATGATCTGACGGGCGGGCTTGATCGCCTGTCGTCAATGCTGCCAGCCGATTATATCGGTCGGCCGGTTGAAATCCGTGCAGACCGTGAAGTTGAGGGTGCCAGGGTCGTAAGCCTTCTGGCACGCCTTCAGGAACTTGGCATTGAAAAGGTCCAGTTGATGACGGCCATGCAGCCGGGACAGGAATAGCATGTCCAAACGCGTTGACCTTTTGATTGCGACCGGGCTGACCGGCCTTGTCCTGACCGGCGGGATCGTGCTGGCCATGCCCGACCCGCAGCCATCCGGCTGGGGCGGGGCAGGAGCCGTCCAGAGCATCAGCATTTCGCTTGGTGCCGGGCAGGCCGAAACTGGCGAGGCCGAGATCGATACAGAAAGTGCCAATGCGGTCGATAGCACTGCCGCCGACGTTCCCGAAGAAATCGTCGAGCCTGAAGAAGAACAGGAACCAGAGCCGGAAGTTGCGCCGGAACCGGTTTCCGAAAAACTGGTCGAGCCTGAACCTGAACCAGAAGTGATCCCGGAGCCCGAGCCTGAGCCTGAGCCGGAAATCGTTGAAGAACAATCCGAGCCAATACCAGAGCCGGAACCCGAGATTGTCGAGGAACAGCCGGAACCTGAACCGGTTGTCGAGGAAGCTGTTGAGCCCGAGCCGGAACCAGAACCCGAACCGGTCGTCGAACAACAACTGGCAGAGGTGTTGCCTGTCCGCAGGAAGCCGAAACCACCTGTTGAGCAGCCTGTGACGCCGGAACCGGTCAAAATGCCTGAGCCGGTCGAAAAGGCCATTCAGCCAACGCCGCAGCCCTCCGGGCTCACCAACTCCGTAAAGTCGGATGGCACGACGGGTGAAACCAGCCAAAGTCAGGCGGCAAGCTCTTCAACCGGGAGCGGCGGTGGTGCTGCAAGTCAGGCGATGATGGTTGACTATCAGGCATCGGTTCTGGAGATGCTGGCGCGCTATCGCGAATATCCGGAACGCGCCCAACGCCGGCGGATCGAGGGGGAAAACCGCATTCGTCTTGTCATTGCACGCGACGGTACCGTGCTTGAGGCCAGCATGATCAGTTCAAGCGGATCAAGTATTCTGGATCGTGAAACCGAACGTCTGATCGAACGTGTTCGGAAATTTCCGCCATTCCCTGACGAGATGACCGAAGAGCAGGTTATCTGGACTGTTCCGGTGAACTATCAGCTTCGGTAAAAATGAAACCACCAGCTTTTCCAGGCTGGCGGTTCTTGTGTTTCCTGTCGTCCCTTAGTCCGGTCTTTCACCATCTTGCCAGTGATAGGTCAGCGGCGCTTCACGCCAGACTATTTTATCACAATGGACGATGTTGACCTTGATCGCCGGATATAAAAGTCCGGCCAATTTCGCAACTGCGTTTAAACGCGTGTTTGGCATGACACCGTCCGAGGCGCGCGATCGCTAGCCCGCAACGCCCCGGACCGGAAGCATTTTACGATGTTAGTCTGGTGATGAAGGCATCAACATCGGAGCGGAGTTGTTCCGAGTTCTGTTTAAGTTTCCGCGATACTTCCGAAACGTTTGAGGCAACCGAGTTCGTCCGGGCTGCTGTGTCATTGACGGACTCGAGGCTGTTGTTTACGTCGCGGTTGGCCGATGACACGGCATTGATATTTCCGCTGATTTCGGTGGTTGCTGCGGCTTGTTGTTCAACTGCAGCCGAAATCGCCGTGACCGCCTCAACAATGTTACCGATCTGGCCAGCAACGCCATGAATGGCTGTAACAGCGGCAACCGTGCTTTGCTGTACATTATTGATTTGGTCTGTGATATCGCCGGTTGCCTTGGCTGTCTGGTTGGCAAGGTTTTTGACCTCGCTTGCGACAACGGCAAAGCCCTTGCCGGCTTCGCCCGCGCGGGCAGCCTCGATGGTGGCGTTTAGCGCAAGCAGATTGGTCTGGCTGGCAATCTTGTCGATGAGTTCAACCACAGTGCCAATCTGTTCGGCAGCGGTGTTCAGCGCCTCAATCGTTTCTGACGTTTGCTGAACGGAATTTTCGACATCGTTGGAGATGGTCGATGCGCGTGAAACCTGGCTTGAGATTTCGCGGATCGAACTATCAAGTTCCTCCGCGGCACCCGCCACAGTCGTCGCGTTATCGGCTGATAGCTCTGCCGCACTTTTGGCCTTTTCAACCTCGCCTTGGGTTTCGCCCATGCTTGCGATAAGGCTTTCCGAGGCGTGCGACATATCCTGTGCCGAGCTTGAAACAGCGGAAACAACCGTTCCGATGGTTTTTTCAAACTCGTCTGACATGTCCTGAAGTTTGTTGAAGTAGGTCGTCTGGGTTTCTTCGTAATAGACCGTAATGGCCATTTCGACATCCACCAGCAAGGCATTGGTACTGGCGATCAATATAGTTGGAAGCTGCGAATCACGGGCGAAGTTCTTGCAGAGAACAGCGGTGATTTCACCCAGCATGAAGTTATAGGCCGAAACATATGATTCCGGAGTCAGGCCGATCCGTTCATGGGCTTTGCCGATCCGCCGGACATCATCATAAAACGATTGATCGAAGTCCCCCTCAAACAGCTTCGCCCAGTGTTTCCTTTGGGCATTCTTGAGGCGCTCAATATTGGATGGATCGCCAATAATCTTGGCCAAACCTGCGTCACTCATCACACGTCGATAGAATTCTTCAAGCATGACCGGAAGGTTTTTTTCGATAGCAGGCCACGCACGCTTGAGCTGTTTGATTTTGGTTTCATCAAGCCCAATGAAGTCGAGACGTCGTTTTAGTTCAGGATGTGTCACTTTCTGTACCCCCTCAAAACCGGCAAGCATTTCGAATAGTCAAAATGACCTGATTAACTTTAGGTTGGGGCGAGAGGGTTTAGTTGAACTGTACGAAAGCTTAGGTTTATGTGATTTATTTCACATAGAACTAGATAATAATGCATCGAAACACACGCATAAGGAGAAAATAGAGAAAAAATTTCTCATTCCCTGATCTGTCGCGTCATAGAGCTGTTTATACCTTTGGCTAAATGGAGGTTTCTATGCCAATCAATGCTACGCAGCTCCGTACGCTTGTCGTCAAACCGGTTCTCGCAGAGCTGGGACTGTCAGCACCTGATGTTGCTGAGAACCTGATCATGGGGACCGCTGCCCATGAAAGTCATCTGGGGGATTACATCGCGCAGGTTGGTGGTGGTCCGGCCCTGGGCATTTTCCAGATGGAACCGGCAACCTTGCATGATTGTTATGAAAACTATCTTGATTACCGGGCGGATCTGAAAGCCAAGGTCGATGGTTTTCTGGCAGCACAGCCCGCAAACCCTGATGGGACCCCGGACAAGGACGCCCAATTGGCGACCAATCTGGCCTTTGCCACAGCATTGTGTCGCATCCGCTATTATCGCGCACCGGCGGCAATGCCATCCGATCCGAATGACGTTAACGGACTGGCGGCCTATTGGAAGCAATATTACAACACGCCACAGGGGGCCGGTACGGTTGAACAGTTTGTTGCTGATTACAATCGTTACCTTGGATCGTGAAGACCCCGGCATCGGGCAAACGCCAGCTTTCCGTAGCGTAATGAAAAAATATTTCCTGATTTCGGCAAAAATAGTGGAAAACAACAGCTGTTTTGGCCAAAATCTCCCTCCGTAGGCTGGTGGTTACGCAAAAAACCACCAAAATAGAATAATCCAGGGGGATCGAAATGAAGCGTCGTCAGTTCCTTAAAGGGGCCGGACTGGGTGCAGGTGCGGTTGCTGCTTCGGTTGCAGCGCCGGCTGTTGTATCTGCGCAGGAAACGCTGAATTGGCGTATGGTGATGCCATGGCCAAAAGGTACGCCGGGCCTTGGCACCAATGCCGAGAAATTCGCCAGCATGGTTAAAGAGATGTCGGGCGGTCGCCTGAACATCACCATTTATGGTGCGGGCGAACTGGTTCCGCCGTTCGAATGCATGGATGCGGTCGAACAGGGCGTGGTCGAAATGGCCCACGGAACGCCTTATTACTGGCAGGGTAAAAATCCGGCACTCAACTTCTTCTCGACCATTCCCTTCGGTCTGACCGCGTGGGAGCTTTCAAGCTGGATCCGCTTTGGCGATGGCCAGAAGCTTTGGGAAGAAGCATACGCCGAATTTAATGTCGTGCCGTTCTATGCCGGTAACTCGGGCATGCAGGCCGGTGGCTGGTTCAACAAGGAAATCAATTCCCTTGATGACCTGCAGGGCCTGAAAATGCGCTATGCCGGTCTTGGCGGCGAAGCCATGCGCCGTGCCGGTGCCAACGCCACTATGATCCCGCCGGGCGAAATCCTGCCGGCGATGCAGTCGGGCGCGATTGATGCGGCCGAGTGGGTTGGTCCGTGGAATGATATGGCGTTTGGTCTGTATCAGGTTGCCAAGTACTACTACACCCCGGCCTTCCATGAACCGGGCCCGGGCCTTGAAATCTTTGTCGGCAAAGACAAGTTTGACGCGCTCACGCCGGATCTGCAGGCGATCATTCGCTTTGCCGCACAGGCGATTGCCGAAAACACCCTGGCCGACTTTACCTTCAACAACATCCAGTCATATCAGCCACTGATCGACAAGGGTGTTGAAGTCCGTCAGTTCCCCGATGAAGTCATCATGGCGCTGGCCGAACATTCCAAGGCCGCAGTTGATGAAATCGCAGGCCAGAACGACCTAGCGGGCCGGATCGCGACCAGCTACCTTGATCTCGTCAAGAAAGCCGCGCGCTATGGCAAGGAGTTCGAGGCCACTGGCCTTATGCATCGTGCCAAGGTCTGGGGCTACTAAGTCCGGTCTACAAATACGCTTGAGCCGAAAGGTTCGAACCCATTCAGGGGCTGTCATTTGGACAGCCCCTGTTTTTTTTTTGAGCTTATGGTTGAAGATTTGTTGATAAAATGTCGATGTCATGCGCCGAGTGCGATGCAGCATCCCGCAAACATGAATTGTTGCGAACGGCAAAAAACGTAACTTTGGAGCCCATCAAGGTTACGAAATTATCTTCGTGAACGTTTTACGCAAAATTTTACCAATACTGGGAGCCCCACAATGAAACGTCGCGCGTTTCTGGGCGGTGCAGGCGTTGCCGCAGGTGCATTTGCCGCCACCGCTGCCGCACCGGCCATCGTCAAAGCCGATGAAACCATCAACTGGCGCATGGTTATGCCCTGGCCGAAAGGGACGCCGGGCCTTGGTGCGAACGGCGAACTGTTTGCCGAGCGTGTCAACAAGATGTCGGGCGGTCGTCTGAACATCACGGTTTATGGTGCAGGTGAACTTGTTCCGGCTCTTGAATGCATGGATGCGGTCGAGCAGGGCGTTGCCGATCTGGCGCATGCCACTCCGTATTACTGGTTTGGCAAGGACCCGGCTGTTTCGTTCTTTACCACCATTCCGTTTGGTCTGATGGCGTGGGAGCTTTCAGGCTGGCTGCGTTTTGGCGGTGGTCAGGCACTTTGGGACGAGCTTTATGCACAGTTCAACGTCAAGCCTTTCCTGGCAGGCAACACCGGGCTTCAGGCCGGTGGCTGGTTCAACAAGGAAATCAACTCGGTCGAGGACCTTAAAGGCCTTAAAGTCCGTTATGCCGGGATCGGTGGCGAAGCCATGCGTCGTTTGGGGGCGACCCCGTCGCTTCTGCCGGCCGCAGACATTCTACCTAGCTTGCAGTCAGGTGCGATTGACGCGGCCGAGTGGGTTGGTCCGTGGAACGACTATGCCTTTGGTCTCGCATCTGTTGCCAAATACTACTACACGCCGGCATTTGCAGAGCCGGGCTCTGGCATTGAAGTCTTCATCAACAAGGACAAGTTCGCCGAGCTGCCCGAAGACTTGCAGGAAATCGTTGCCGTTGCCGCACAGGCCAATGTCGACCAGACCCTGTCGGACTTCACATTCAACAACGTCCAGTCCTATCAGGCGATCCTTGATAAAGGTACCGAGATCCGTCACTTCAATGATGACCTGATCAATGCCTTTGCCGGTGCAGCCAAGGAAGCGCTTGAAGAAATTGCAGGCAAGAGTGACCTTAACGGCCGCATTTATGCATCGCTCATGGACTTTGCCAAGAAAGCCGCCCCGTATGGCAAGGAATTCGAGGCAACCGCGCTTAATCAGCGCGCCAATGTCTTTGCCAACGGCACTTACTAAGCGTTCCAGCCGTCACGCGACTGAACTTAAAAGGCCGGCTCCTTCGGGGGCCGGCCTTTGGTGTTTCGGGTATCTGTACTAAACAGGTACTAGTCCAAATCCATATGCGGAACGTCCAGCGGAAATAACGAACGGAAGGGTCGGCCATCCTCGATACAACGCGCAAAGGACGGGCGTGCCATCAGGCGATTGCGATAGGCAAGAAGATGTTCAAAACGCGCATCAATCGGATGGCTCCAATGCGTGTAAAAAAGATGCGGACCAGCGGCACAGTCGGCCAGCGTGAAGTCATCGCCAATGGCCCATTCTCGATTTTTCATTTTATCGTCCAGCCAGGCATAAGACGTTTCAAGCATCTCTTTGGCCTTGGTTACACCATATGGATCTTTGTCGCCCGCCGACCGCATCGCATCAATCACAAGCTTCATCTGCGGGGTTGCGATGTAATTGTCGAAAAATCGATCCATGAAACGTGTATCAAGCGCACTATCGGCATCCTGCGGGATCAGGCGACTATCACCGTGATACTTCTCATCGACATATTCGACGATGATGCTGCTTTCGATCACGGACCGGCCCTGATCGACGATTACTGGCATCTTCTTAATGGGCCAAAGGGCTCCAAGTTCCTGCATGATGTCTTCGTTCTGAAAATCAATCTCGCGGAATGTGAAATCCAGGCCGTGTTCATAAAACGCGATCAGCGCTTTCTGACAGTATGATGAGAAATAGTGGCCGTAGAGTGTGATCGACATTTTCGCCTCGCACGGTGGTGGATAAAACTGATTGCATAGTGCAATCAGTTGTCTTTTATCAAAACCGATCCTATTTTGCAACCAGTGCAAAGCAGGAAGGCAAAAAATGGATCAGCACCGCTCGGGTTGCCCGATTAATCTGACACTTGAAATTCTGGGCGACCGTTGGAGCCTGATCGTTATTCGCGATGTGATGTTTGGCAATCGCCGCCATTTTCGCGAATTGCTGGGCGATTCCGAGGAAGGCATTGCTTCAAATATTCTCTCGGCAAGGCTCAAGCGCCTTGTGGCGGAGGGGCTTTTGTCAAAGTCGTCCGATCCAAGCCATTCACAGAAATCTATTTACAGTCTGACAGAACCTGCAATCGCTTTGGTTCCGCTATTGGTGCAAATGGGGGCGTGGGGGCGGCGCTATATGCCGGTCTCAAAGGAACTGTCCATTCGCGCCCAATTGCTTGAAGAGGGCGGACCAGCCATGTGGCAAGGTTTTATGGATGAATTGCGCCATATCCACCTTGGCGCGCCTGCGCCTGACAAATCAGTTCTTGAAGAACTTCAGGCAGCCTACCAGCGTGTGGTCGCCGAGGAAGCCGCATCGACCTGAGACCGGGCAAAAGAAAAGGGGGCCGCAGCCCCCTTGTCAGACGTCTTAAAATTGTTCTTTGCCACCCGGTCAATGCATCGTTGGCGCATTCGGGGCGGCGGGCAGGTCAAAGGTGAACCTGTCCTGATCTTTAAGCTCTTCATTCGCGGCACGTTTGACCAGTTCGGCGGCCAGAACCAGGGATGTTTCAATCGTCCATTTAAGTTGTTCGACCGCACCCTCGTTCCCGGCATTCAGGGCCTCGGGCAGGATGCGTTCCTGCAGGAATTTGGCAACACCGGCAAAGGCGCGTGCGGCACTTTCGCAGTTGTTGCGTTCGACCATGAAGCGGCCGCTTTGTTCGATCGCATCGGAAATCCCGGCCAAGTGGCCCATCATGATGCGGATTTCCCGATCTTCGGTCTCGGTTTTCTTGGCAACAAACCGCAGGATGCCAGCGTAAAAGCCATAATCAGAAGCCATCTTGCCCACGCTTTCCTTGATCTTTGGTCTCAAATCGATTTGCGCCGTTTTAGACAATAACGCCGCCGTGGTATAGTCCCCGATCAGAGTTTATCCTAACCGCCTGATTTGGCGGCCGGATTGAAAACCGGTTACAGAACGACACACAGGGCTACGCGCGGATGATCCAGGGCGGACTGATATTTATTGTTGCCATGACCTATATCGGGTTGCTGTTTGCCATTGCCCATTATGGCGACAAATATGCCGATAAATGGCGCGCATCCCGCCTGAAGCCAACGGTCTATGCCCTGTCATTGGCGGTTTATTGCACAAGCTGGACGTTCTTTGGTTCTGTCGGGTCGGCGGCGACAGGCGGCTGGGCGTTCTTGCCAATCTATATCGGCCCGATTGTGGTGATGGTTGTCGGTTTTGGCATCATGACCAAGATCGCGCGTGTCTGTCACAAGCAAAACATCACCTCGATTGCCGATTTCCTTGGGTCGCGCTATGGCAAAAGCCAAAGTCTGGCAGCCCTTGTCGCGCTGATCGCGGTGGTTGGCGTTCTGGCCTATATATCGCTGCAGCTCAAAGCGGTTTCGATGTCCTTTGATGTGCTGATTGGCGATCTGGGCGAACAGGTCGTGCGCCATTCCGAAGGCCACTTTTCCAAGGACACGGCCTTTTACGTCACCATTTTGATGGCTGTTTTCTCAATCCTGTTTGGTGTGCGCTATATCCACGCGTCCGAACACCATGACGGCCTTATTCTGGCGGTGGCGTTCGAAAGCCTGATCAAGCTCGCCGCCCTTTTGATGGTGGGCTTCTTTGTCGTTTACGGCATGTTTGACGGTTTTGTCGATATCAACAGACGTGCACTGGCCGATCCCGACATCCGGCAAATGTTCATCCCCGATACATGGATGACGTCGAATTTCTTTATTGCCACCATGCTGGCGGGCTTTGCGATCTTTTGCCTGCCGCGCCAGTTCCATGTCACCTTTGTCGAAAATGATGACAGCCGCAACCTGACCAGCGCCCGCTGGCTGTTCCCGGCCTATCTGATTGCGATCAACATCTTTGTTGTGCCGATTGCCATTGCCGGTCTTTACATGTTTGGCGATGACCCGACGGTCAATCCCGATACCTTTGTTCTGACCCTCCCGTTGCTGGGCGGGCAGAACTGGCTGGCGGTGGTCGCCTTTATCGGCGGGCTATCGGCCAGTACCGGCATGGTGATTGTGTCCTGTGTCGCAGTGTCGACCATGGTCTGTAACGATCTGGTCATGCCGCTTTTGCTGCGCTCCGAACGTCTTCAGAAACGCATGTCCGGCGATGTCAGTCAGGTGCTTTTGAAAATCCGCCGCGCAGCCGTGATCGGGCTTTTGTTCCTCGCCTATGGCTTTTATCGCTTCCTTGCAGAAAACTATGCGCTGGCCGATATCGGGATGCTGTCCTTTGCCGCCATGGCGCAGTTCGGCCCGGCGGTTCTGGCGGCGATCTATCTTAAGAACATCAACCGGACGGGGGTGCGACTTGGCCTGATGTCAGGCTTTGTGCTTTGGGCCTATACCCTGTTGATCCCGGCCTTTGTGCAGGGCGGGTTGTTGCCATCCTCGATCCTGACCGACGGGCCCTTTGGCATTGGTATCCTGAACCCGCAGGCCCTTTTGGGTGTCGGTATTGAAGACCATCTGACACACGGTGTTGTCTGGTCGCTTGGTATGAACTTCGTTTTGATGTTTGTCGGCTCTGCTGTTGGTGTGCAGGGGGTGACCCAACGTCGTCAGGCACAGGTCTTTGTCGATGTCTGGCGCAAGGATACCAAGGCACGCAACGATACCTGGCCGGGTCGGGTGACGCTGGGCGACCTCGAAGATTTGGCCGCACGCTTTTTGGGGAAACACTGGGCGCAGCGTGCCTTTCGCAATTACCTGCAAGCGCGCGAAGGGACGACAAAGCGGTCTGATATTGCCGATGTTGATGCCGCGAACTTTACCGAACATCTGCTGTCTGGTGCCGTCGGGGCCGCATCATCGCGCGTGGTGATGGCGCTGCTTCTGCCCGACAAGGCCGTTTCGCGTCGCGATGCAATGGAACTGCTTGATGAGGCGTCCGAGGCCATCAAGTTCAACCGTGATCTTTTGCTCAATACACTTGAAAACATCTCGCAAGGGGTGGGGGTGTTTGACCAGAACCTTCGTCTTGCGACATGGAACCACCGTTTCATTGATCTGCTTGGCATTTCGACCAGCGACATTCAGGTGACATTGCCGCTGTCCGAGCTTGTCCATATCTGCCGTGATAACGGCAACCGGGCGGTGGATATTGATGTACTGCTGGGCCGCAATGCCGCGCCACAGATGCGCCGTTTGCCCCACACCTATGAGCGCAAGCGCGCTGATGGCATGGTGCTTGAGGTTCGCACCAACCCGATGCCCGATGGTGGCTTTGTCGCGACCATTGCCGATATCACTGCGCGTGTGCGCACCGAGGAAGCCCTTCGGGACAGTGAACGCAACATCCGGATCTATACCGATAATATCCCGGTGATGATTGCGTACGCCGATAAGAACCAGCGCCTGCGCTTTACCAACCGCCCGTATGAACGGATGTTTGGTCTGCGCCGGGTTGAGGCACACGGCATGTCGGTCCGCGAAGCGGTGGGCGAGGAACGCTATGTCCATCTCGCCCCGATGATCGATCTTGTTTTGCAGGGCTATCGCCAAAGTTTCGAGATCGA